>CALBOC010000061.1 GCA_937896705.1 uncultured Micrococcaceae bacterium
ATTCGGGTAAATTCGCTATTGAAAACCCGGGATTGCCACCTCACCGGCCACGTACCACGGATGAAGATCCACGTGCGGCCAAGCGCGCAGAACGCCAGGTTTCTTTCCTGTTCATTCTGTCTATCATCGGTACGCTCCTATTCTTCGTAGGGTACTTCGGCGTCGGACAGTTACCACTCGACGAAACGAACATGGACCTCATTCGCCTGCAGAACACCCTGCTGGGACTGGGGACCGCCTTTGCCATGCTCGGCATTGGTATCGGTATCGTTCAGTGGAGCCGCGCACTCATGCCAGACCATGAATGGGTTGAAGAACGTGAATCCGTTGCCAACGAAGAAGACCGCTCTGACGCTGTGAACATTGTCAATGACGTCATTGACGAATCACAGATCAAGCGTCGGCCACTGTTGCGCAACACCCTCATCGGTGCCTTGGCGATCGCGCCACTACCGGCCATCGCGATCTTCCGAGACCTGGATAACAGCGGTAACCAGTCCGATGACCCGGCTCAGAATTTCGGCCCCGAGCGTCTGCGCCACACCATGTGGGACACCGGCACTCGCCTGGTTCGCGATGTCACCGGCACTCCGATCCGCGCATCGGACGTCACCATCGGGTCAGCTATTCACGTGGTTCCCGACGGACTCCTCGACCTGCATGACGACATGCTCAACCAGAAGGCCAAAGCCGTTGTCCTGCTGATGCGCATGAACCCTGAAGACATGAACATCAGCCCCGAACGGGAAGATTGGCATGTTGACGGCATCGTGGCGTACTCGAAGATTTGCACGCACGTCGGTTGCCCCATTGCGCTGTATGAACAGCACACCCACCACTTGTTGTGCCCGTGTCACCAGTCCACTTACGATCTGACTCAGGAAATGAAAGTCGTGTTCGGCCCCGCATCGCACCCGCTGCCACAGCTGCCGATCACCGTTGACAACGAAGGCTTCTTGGTTGCGCAGAGTGACTTCCTTGAGCCGGTCGGTCCCGCCTACTGGGAACGTGACCCTAGACCAGCTGAGGAGCGTGAAGCGTAATGTCTGTCATGCATGACTATAAAGCCTCCACGAGTACCGGAAAGATCGCAAATTTCGTAGACACCCGCATGGGTGCCTCGAAGATTGTCAAGGAATTCGGGCGCAAGCTGTTCCCGGACCACTGGACATTCCTCTTCGGTGAAGTAGCGCTCTACTCATTCGTCATCCTGGTGCTCTCGGGAACGTTCCTGACGTTCTTCTTTGACCCCTCAATGTCGCACCTGCCCTATGAAGGTGCCTATAAGCCGCTCTATGGCGTAGAGATGTCGGCCGCATATGCTTCCACTTTGGATATCTCATTTGAGATCCGCGGTGGGCTGTTCATGCGCCAAGTGCACCACTGGTCGGCACTGCTGTTCGTCGCTGCCGTCACGGTCCACATGCTCCGCGTTTTCTTCACGGGTGCGTTCCGTCGTCCACGTGAATTGAACTGGGTCGTTGGTGTCGTGCTGTGGATCCTTGCCCTACTGGCAGGTTTCACCGGTTACTCGCTGCCCGACGACGTACTGTCCGGTAACGGGTTGCGCATTGTCGACGGCATGATGAAAGCGATGCCAGTCGTAGGAACTTACCTGTCGTTCTTCTTCTTCGGCGGAGAGTTCCCCGGCACGGATATTATCCCGCGCTTGTACTCGCTCCACATCATGGTGGTTCCGGCGCTGATCATTCTGATGGTCGCTATCCACCTGTTCATGGTCGTGGTGCACAAGCACACCCAATACCCTGGACCGGGACGCAAGCACACCAACGTTGTCGGCTACCCCATTGGCCCGGTCTACGCGGCCAAAGCCGGCGGGTTCTTCTTCATCGTCTTCGGTATCATCGCGCTGATTTCTGGATTCTTCCAGATCAACGCCGTGTGGAACTACGGACCATATGACCCCTCCCCTGTATCAGCAGGTACGCAGCCCGACTGGTACATCGGTTTCGGTGACGGTATTCTCCGCTTGATGCCCGGTATGCTCGGTGACTTCTCATTCCTCTGGCATATTCCGATGCCGTGGGGCTGGAACGCGCTACCGATGGGTGTGCTGATCCCGCTGATCCCAATGGGACTGCTAGTGGTTGGTATGTTCATTTGGCCGTGGTTGGAACGCAGCATCACCAAGGACAACCGTGAACACCACGTCTTGGACCGTCCACGCAACGCACCAGGCCGCACCTCCTTCGGTGTTGCCATCGTGATCTTCTACTGCGTCATGTGGGCCGCAGCGTCCTCTGACCTGATGGCGGTAGCCTTCTCGATGTCCCTCAACGATGTCGCGTACGTTCTACGCTTCCTCCTGATTGTGGGACCTATCGTCGGCTTCATTGTGACCAAACGGGTCTGCCTTGCTCTGCAGCGGAAAGATCGCGAAATCGCACTGCACGGTCGTGAGACCGGTGTCATTGAGTACAGCCCAGAAGGCGCCATCTTGGAGCGTCACGAACTCGTTGACGACTACCGGTTGTACGAGCTCGTGGCATTCGAATCGCCAGAGCCTGTACCACCACAGCCCAATAAGAAGGGCAAGATCAGCCTGTGGGAGCGCTTCCGCGCAGGAATCTCACGGCAGTTCTTCGAAGATCGTGTCGAGCCTGTCACAGCCGAAGAGCTGGCTGAAGCAGAAGCCGAATTTGGTCTAGAGCGTCGTAAGCTGCAACGCTCTGTCGATCAAGCGGTGCGTGAGCTCGAGGGTAAACGTGATCGTTCTTAAGAACTAATATCGACGATATGATTGGCCCGGTTGGATATCCAACCGGGCCAATTGCTTTAAGGCCTGCCCCATGAATGGTCTACTGCGGGTACAGGCAAGACCGCATCAGGGTTTCTGTTTGCTCTCTAGGTCGTGTATCGAGGCCACCGACTCGAAACCTAACTACCGGGTCAATGAATCGCTGCTCCCCTACACTCGACGAAGAACGATCTGCTCGTTTAGGAGCTCAACTTCCCTACTTCATCATGCGTGCCGGCAGTGTACGTTCAGCAGGCCTACGTACGAGATGTGAGAACTGTTCAGGAAACCTTGTGGGACCGATCCTGCGCTAGCCCACGCTCACGGTCTACAAGATCGGCCGACAAAACCGCATGGTGCTCCCAACTGCCTGATCTAGCGCACGATCTTGTGAACGGTTGCAGGGGTCTACTTTTGTGCTGGGGCCCGCTGCACGTTCCTGAGTTACTTTCAGTGCCACGATTCCCTCGATCAGCGAGCAGCTCGTGTCTCATGAAAAACGAAATATGCTCGATGAAGAGACCGGGACTGAGTCTTCAGATCTTTTAGCAGTGAAGTCGCCGCACCTTAGACCATGACGCCTGCCAAGTATAACTTGCTGCAATCCAGCCGGGCACGCCAAGTCTGGAAAAGCACTACAGATTCGACGGTGGTTATGGGCACCGCCGGGTCATCTACTACGAACCTTCCGAGCACCAACTCGCGATACCAAGCGGCCAGGTACGCCATTCTGGGTCGAACGCGGCACGATTTCGAGCGTGTGGAGAGCCAATAGTAACTTAAACTGCGGCTACCACTCCAATCCGTGCCCCGAAAGAAGTTCGATCAAGGCCTAGCAGACCGGAGCTCAACAACACGACCAGTCGAGACATAGGATCGGGAACTCGACGTCGTTACCGCGTAGGGCATCATATTCCCACTCATGCTAATGCGACGACTTGTACCTTCAGCTGGGGACCTCCGCCGCTGCACCATAAGCTTACCCACCGCCTCCAACCTGCCATTGAGTCACTGGAGTAGGAGTTCCCGAATAACCTTCTGGCAGCAGTCGTGGCGTGTGTCGCGCTAAGTCGCTAGCAACCGCTCAAGGTCACGTCATGAGGGTGAGAAACGCTAAGAACACCACGAGAGCGACAACTGCGACTGGGAGCAGGTACAACAACCAGCCTGATCGGTCCCCTTCAGAAGGGGAAGGTTGTGCAATATCAAACGAGGACGCGTTGTGCTGAGCGGTCTCGCCTGGAGGGTTCTCCGAGAAAGAGGTCTCGTAGTCATGTGAGCCGTAGTTGTACGTGGTGGGCGACGCATCGAAGCGTCTTTCAGACTCCGGGAACCTTGGCTGCGCGCTACTCGGGACCGAGGTGGAATACTCACTCCACGCTGAGCCTTCCTCTGACGAAAGCCCCGAGACACGTCGCCACCAAGGGTCAGCGCTGCCGTTATTCGAGGGCCCGCTACGGTGTTCTGTAGTACGTGAAGCACCGGGATCGCTTGAGGAACGAGCAGCTCGTCCGCTTGTGTTATGCGAGGTATCTCGATCATTGACCTCGAAAACTGTGCTATCGGAATCGTCTGCTACGTCTGGAAACTGGATTTTGATCTCGCGGCTGCGACGGCCCGTTGACGAGACGTTATCGGTCCTGGGTTTAGCCCATTGCATTGCCGGACCGATATGTCGTCTGGGGGCTGGCTTGTAATTACTCATGATTCCCTCCACGACGGTTGCGCTACATTCTTAGTGTACGCGTTGCCCATCAGCGCGGGTCGAGTTCTAATACCGCTCCGATTTCCTGATGGCTGGCGTTAAATAGATGAGGGCTCCAGTCAGATGACTGGAGCCCTCATCTATTAGAGGTGACGCACTGTGGAGTTAGTGTTTGTGCTGGCCCTTCGAGAATTCGAAGACCCAACCGGTCACGAAGAAGAGACCGAGACCAATACCGATGATGAAAATCCACCACTCGATAGCGACGCCGAGAAACACAATGGCAACTGCTGCACCGAGACCCAGCGGCCACCAGCTCCAGGGAGCAAAGCGCGCGTAGGTACCAGCGTATTCAGCAATTTCGCCGTCTTCTTTATCGTCAACGCCGACTTTGTACTCTTTGTCCAAGAGACGCAGGTAGTAAGCCACCATAAACTGCATGGCTGCAAGCCCGAACAGTGCGGTGATACCAACCATTTCGGTGCCGCGCGACCAGATGGCATAAACGATTGCTACCACGAGGAAGAATCCCCCGAGGATCGCAAAGAGATTCTGGTTAATCTTCACGTCATACACCTGCCTTCGTGGTCATTTGTTCACGCCGCTCAAGCGGTATCAGTTCTGGGTGATGCAGGTCCAGGGCTGGACGTTCTGAACGGATACGTGGCAGAGCGTGGAAGTTGTGACGTGGTGGTGGGCAAGAGGTGGCCCATTCGAGCGAACCACCAAAGCCCCATGGATCGTCCACGGTAACTTTCTTTCCGTACCGGGCGGTGTAGTACACGTTCCAGAGGAACGGAATGATGGACGCACCTAGCAGCATCGATGACACCGTGGAGAACTGGTTCATGAGGGTGAAGCCGTCTTCGACCATGTAGTCGGCGTAACGACGTGGCATACCCATCACACCCAGCCAGTGCTGGATCAAGAAGGTGCCGTGGAAACCGACGAAGAGCATCCAGAATTGGATCTTGCCCCAGGTTTCGTTGAGCATCTTCCCGGTGAATTTCGGCCACCAGAAGTAGAAGCCACCGAACATCGCGAAGACCACGGTACCGAAGACGACGTAGTGGAAGTGAGCAACCACGAAGTAGGTGTCGGAAACCTGGAAGTCAAGCGGAGGCGAGGCCAGAATAATTCCGGTCAGACCACCGAACAGGAAGGTCACCATAAAGCCGAGGGACCAAAGCATCGGGGTTTCGAAGGTAATCGACCCTCGCCACATCGTCCCAATCCAGTTGACGAACTTCACCCCGGTGGGTACCGCGATGAGCATGGTCATCAGTGAGAAGAATGGCAGCAGCACGGAACCGGTCACGTACATGTGGTGAGCCCATACGGTCATGGATAGCGCCGCAATGGCTGCAGTTGCAAAGACCAGGGATTTGTACCCAAAGATCGGTTTCCGCGAGAACACCGGAATGATCTCGGAAACGATACCGAAGAACGGTAACGCGATCACATAGACCTCTGGGTGACCGAAGAACCAGAACAAGTGCTGCCAGAGAATAGCACCACCGTTTTCAGGGTCAAAGATATGTCCCCCGAAGCGACGGTCTAGACCCAGGCCGAATAATGCCGAGGCAAGTGGCGGGAACGCCATCAACAGCAAGATACCGGTGATGAGCGTGTTCCAGGTAAAGATCGGCATGCGCCACATAGTCATACCTGGTGCGCGCATCGAGATGATCGTCGTGATCAGGTTGACACCACCAAGAATGGTCCCGAAGCCCTGGAGGCCAAGACCGAAGACCCAAAGGTCTCCACCAATACCTGGTGAATATGTCGCATTCGAAAGCGGTGCGTAGGCGAACCAACCAAATGAAGCTGCACCCTGTGGGGTGAGGAAGCCTGCGGTTGCGATAAGCGAACCAAACAGGAAGAACCAGAACGACAGTGCGTTGAGACGTGGGAATGCCACATCGGGTGCACCAATCTGTAGTGGCATAATCACGTTGGCAAACCCAATAAATAATGGGGTCGCGAACATCAGCAGCATCAGTGTGCCGTGCATCGTAAAGAGCTGGTTGAACTGTTCCTTGGTTTGCAGAACCTGCATACCTGGTTCGAACAACTCAGCACGAATGATCAACGCCATCACGCCGGCGAGACCGAAGAATATGAACGACGTAATCAGGTACATGTACCCGAGCGTCTTATGGTCGGTCGAGGTCAGCCAGTTGACGATGACACGGCCTTTGGAAGCCGGCACCACCTGTGGCCGTACACGCGACCGAGAGTCGTCTTGTGTGTATTCGTAAGTAGTCATGTACTTTACTCCTCGATCCGTTGTGGATCGCCCAAAGGTACCTCTTGGTCAAGCTGACCGTCGGGGTTCTCATTCGGGTTACGGTTTAGTTCCGCGCCCGACAGACCCTCAGGAAGCTGACGTATCTGATTGAGGAATTCGGCCTCTTCAACGATCTCTACGTTGAAAAGCATCTCAGAGTGGAATTCTCCACAAAGTTCAGCACACTTCCCTTGGAAGTGTCCGGTCTCTCCCGGGGTGAGGTACAAGCGGTTTGTCTGTCCTGGCACCATGTCTAGCTTCTGCAAGAAGGCGGGTACCCAGAACGAGTGAATGACGTCGCGTGATTTCAACTGGAATTCAACCGGCACATCGACAGGCAGGTACAGGGTTGGAAGCGTCTGCTCTACACCTTCTTCACCGGTCAGCTGACCCTGAATGCCATATAAGTGGCGTTCTTCGGTCTGGCCATCCGGGGTGGTGTATTCGTAGTCGAAGTCCCATGCCCACTGCTTACCGTGTACGGTCACGACCAGTGGCGAATCTTCCACAGGTGTGTTAATGGTGCGCTCAACACGGTCCGTGAAGCCCCACAGCGTAAGAACCAAGATAATTGGGACCACGGTAAACATGGTCTCCATTGGAACGTTGTAGGCAAGTTGACGCGGGTAGCCTTTGTCGCCTTTGCGGCGACGGTAGGCCACGGCAACCCAAAGAATCATTGCCCAGGTAATGACACCAATCACAAGGGCGGCTATCCAGCTGCCAACCCAGAGGTTGGTAAGGATCTCATTGTGATTAGTAGTCTCGTTGGATCCGGGATACCAGCCTCGCTTCGCTTGTTCGGAACACGCAGTTAAGAACAGCAAAGCCGTAGCGCCAATGACTCCCCCCTTTAGGAGTCTTTTGCCGCGGCTGCCGGCTCGTTGTAGCAGTCTCACAGACGGCCCTTCCTCTTCTTTATCCAGTGCGAGTGTTTTGCTCTGAGTCTACAGAACTGTCTCATGACGCTCCGCGATTTAACACAGCAAAACAACTTTGGCTGAGTTCTACCTTAGTGCTTTTTTCTCGCCAAATGTGGACCATGACAGCAAAACGGCGAGTCAACGTTGAATGTGACGTTGACCCGCCGTGATGGGACTTTTCAGGATGAAATTCGTCTAGTGGAACGAGTCCCCACATGCGCAAGAGCCTGCGGCTTGAGGATTGTCGATCGTGAAGCCCACTTTGGTAATTGAGTCTTCGAAGTCGATGGAAGCGCCAGCTAAATATGGCACGGACATTTTATCTACGATGACTTCGACACCGTCGTAGTTCTTGACAGCATCACCATCGAGGACACGCTCATCGAAGTACAACTGGTAGATCAACCCCGAGCAGCCTCCAGGCTGGACAGCAATACGCAGTCGAAGATCAGGGCGACCTTCTTGTTCTAACAAGTCCCGGACTTTCTGGGCTGCTACGTCAGATAGCTCTACGTCATGGTTTGGCAGGCCATCGGCGGGAGCTGCTTGTGGCAGTTGCTCAGCGATATTGTCGGTCTGTGTCATCGTTTTCTCCTCTGAAATGTAACACCGGCGTTCACCAGTAGGAACAGCGTAGTGGTTACTCTTTATTCCACATCGTCATAGGCCATTCTGGCAAGTAGTAACACCTCGGCTTCAATCGCGTGGCGTAATACCGACAAGTCTAGTGACTCGTTGGGGGCATGTGCTCCGGTATCGGGGTCCTCAATACCCGTGAGCAAAATTTCGGCATCGGGATACACGGTAGCCAGTTCGGCGACAAACGGGATCGAACCACCCAAGCCTGTTTCGATAGCCTCGGTCCCCCAGGCATCAGATAAAGCCTGTTTCATCATGCGGCTGACCGGGGCGCTACCGTCTACAACGAAAGGCGCTCCCGTTTCACCCGGATGGATCCTAACGGTAGCGCCGAACGTATCCATGGATTCGATGTATTCGGTCAAGGCCCGCAGAGTCTTCTGGGGATCCATGCCTGGTCCAAGGCGCAGCGAAAATTTTGCGCTTGCAGTGTGGACAATGGAATTCGACGCCTCAGAAATGCTGGTGGTGTCGATACCAATGATGTTGAGGGCCGCCTTGTTCCACATCCGATCGGCCAGCGTCCCCGTACCCGCCAGCCGCAGGTCATCGACCGCTCCGGTTTGGTTTCGATAGTCGGCTTCATCGTAGACAACCTCGGCCCAGCGGGACTGCTCCAGTCCGGGAATCGCAAGGTCCCCGTCTGACGTATGGAGCTGGGCGATGATCCTTGCCAAGACTGTGTTGGCATCCAGCAGTGGTCCACCGAATATGCCGGAATGCACAGGATGCTCCGCAACGGTGACTTCGATGACACCATCCAAAAGCCCACGCAGCGAGGTGGTCAACGCAGGAATCTGGGTCGACCAGTTCGCCGAGTCTGCCACGATGATCGTATCGGCTTTCAGAAGCTCCTTGTGGTTGCTTAGAAATTGGGAAAAGAACGGCGAACCGACCTCTTCCTCCCCTTCAATGAAAACAGTTAGACCCAGTCCGTGGTCCTCGCCAAGTAGCTCTTCCAGAGCCCGAATCGCGGCGTAGTGGACCAGTATGCCGGCTTTATCATCAGCGGTTCCCCGGCCATAGAGCCGTCCGTTGAGTTCTGTTGCTTCCCAAGGGTCGGTCTCCCATGCAGCACGGTCTCCTACGGGTTGGACATCGTGGTGGGCATATAACAAGACAGTCGGCTTGTGAGCTGCGGAGGGTCGGCGACCGATTATGGCGGGACCGGAAGCGGTGCCGGCAGAATTGTGCTCTGTCAGCTGGTGGACTTCTGGTAGCCCGAGTTCGCCGAAGAGTTTGCCGACTGCGTTGGCAGATTCTTCTAGTGGTGCGCGGTCGTAGCCCTCAAAAGCGAGCGATGGGTAGGTTACGAGGTGTTTGAGCTCCGCAACGATGTGCGAGAAGTGCTGATCTACCCACTCCTTGACGGTCTCGATAAAGGGAGTGGAATACGGATCTAGTCGGGTACCTGCCGGGAATGCATCGTTCATAGTCGTTAGCGTAGTCGGGATGACAGCGATCAGGGAACATCTAGAATAGAGCCAGATAACCCGTCCTCGACAAATAATAGAAGAGTAGAGATGACCGCAGAAGACCAAGATTCGGGCAAGGTCGGCACACCAGGCAAGGGTCGGCCTACGCCGAAACGCCGCGATCAGGAAGCCGCCAACCGGCGCCCACTAATTGCTGACGACCGCAAAGTTGCTCGTCAACAACAAAAGCAAGCGGTAGCCGAGGAACGCGCTCGGATGCGCCGCGCTTTGGAGACCGGCGAGGAACGCTACCTACCACCACGCGATAAAGGACCGCAGCGTCGATTCGCACGCGACTACGTGGATGCTCGCTGGGGTCTTGGTGAGTGGCTGATTATCGGTGTGCTGATTTTCCTCGGCCTCAGCTTTATACCTACCCCGACGATGCAGATGGCGTCGACGATCGGGATGTTGGTCTTTGTCTTCCTGGTCATCTTTGAAGGTTTTTGGGTCGGCCACCAAGTTCGTAAACGCCTAGAAGCCAAATTTGGCCAAATGGAGCCGGGAACCCGCTGGTACGCTGCGATGCGTGCCACACAGATGCGGCGGATGCGTCTGCCTCGTCCGATGGTCAAGCGCGGTGAATTCCCCAGCTAGCGGCGTTCCAGGGCCGCGTTAATGCGCCCTGCCCAAAACGGTCCCTCGTACAGGAATGCGGTATAACCCTGGACCAGGGATGCGCCGGCTTCCAGACGTTGGATAACGTCGTCGCCCGTTGTTACACCACCGACCGAAATGATGCTGGCACTGGTCAGGTGCTGGGCTAATAACCGCAGAACTTCCAACGACCGAGCCGCTAGCGGCGCCCCTGAGACTCCCCCAGCACCCAGCGCCTCGACTTCGTTCGGGTCGGTAGTCAGGCCCTGTCGAGAGATGGTGGTATTGGTTGCAATAACGCCATCTAAGCCCAGGTCGGTCACCATTTCCGCGACGGCAATGATGTCTGCGTCGGCTAGATCGGGGGCGATCTTGACTGCCAGCGGCACGTGACGGCCGGTGACGGCATCTGCCGTCTTAGAAACTGCCGCCAACAAGGGAGCCAAGGATTCTATGGCCTGAAGTTGTCGCAGGCCCGGAGTATTCGGACTCGACACATTGACCACCAGGTAGTCGGCGTGACGAGCAAGCAGCCGCGTGGACAGCAGGTAGTCCTCTTCTGCGTCGTGCAGCTCGACCATTTTGGTCTTGCCTATGTTGACGCCAAGGATGGGTCGGTCAGTGCCGAAACGACGTGTCAGAACTTTCCGGGTGTTCGCCAGTCGCGGTGCGATTCGTTGGGCCCCGTGGTTATTGAAACCCATGCGGTTCACCAGGGCTTTGTCCTTGGGCAACCGAAACAGCCGCGGTTGCGGATTACCGGGCTGCTGGTGTCCAGTGATGGTCCCGACTTCAATGTGGCCAAACCCTAGGTCCGCCAGGGCCGTGGTACCGAGCCCGGCTTTGTCAAAACCGGCGGCTAACCCAAACGGGGACGGAAACGTAAGACCCATGGCTTGTGTCCGAAGACTGCTATGCGGGCGGAAGGCTGCACGGAGCAGCCGTGAAGCACCGGTCTTTTCTGCGGTGCGAATGGCCCCGAATCCCACCTCATGTGCACGCTCAGCGTCCATGTCCGCAAAGACTGTATTAAAGATGTGTGGATACAGCGATGGTTTCTGGCCGGCAAGACGTGCAGCAATTAGGTTGGTCATAGATGGTAGTCAACCACACAGGCAAATAAGGTCGACAACTGTGCAAGGGTTTTGTCATATTTTGGAGGGGTGAATGCATTACGGATTACTGCAAGATTCGCCCCCTGGCCAATGGGTGCCCGATGTCCTGGAAGGGTTCTCCCGACGTACCATCCCTCTGGGTCATGACCATGAAGGCGCCATATCAGCCACGTTAGTTCGGCATGACCTGGCCGGTGGGATACCCGTGCTGTGTATTCACGGCTGGTCGGACTACTTCTACAACACCGAGCTTGCGCAGGCCGCAGCGGATCGGGGCTACAAGCTCTATGCCTTGGATTTACGCAAATACGGCCGCTCGCTACGCGAGTACCAAACGCCCGGATACGTCCAAGACCTCGCCGAATATGACGATGATATTGGCTCGGCTTTGGCAATCATTAAGCTCGACCATCCGGGGCATCTGCCAGCAATTATTGCCCACTCCACCGGAGGCCTTGTCGCAGCCTTGTGGGCGGATCGCCATCCAAAACAGATCAGCACCCTTGTGCTCAATGCGCCGTGGTTGTCATTACAAGGGAACGCATGGTTGCGCAATTTTGCGAACACGGTGGTAGATCCCCTGTGGCGTAGTCGACCGGAACGCAAGTTGCTGTTGCCGAAGGTCGACTTCTTCTATCGCAGCATTTCCGCAACCGAACACGGCGAATGGGTGCTACATCCGCTGTGGCGCCCCCGGTACTCTTTTGATATCCGCGGTGGCTGGCTGTCAGCGATCTTGGACGGGCACTCGCAAGTGCGCCAGGGATTGGCGATTGATGTACCGGTGCTCGTGATGACTTCGACAACCTCCTATTTCGCACCGCGGTATTCGACCCACATGCAGACTGCTGACAGCGTGCTCGATGTCGAAGATACGGTCCGACAGGCCGTTGACCTGGGTGACACCGTCATGATCCACAAAATCCCGGAAGCCCTACATGATGTCTACGCCTCCGCGCAGCCGGTGCGTCAGAAGGCTTTCGATGCGACTTTTGCGTGGTTGGAGTATTTCAACGGTTCGTGAGCGGTGTGTCGACGGCCCCACCGTAGCGGCGATCCCGTGAACAGTAGAGCTCTACCGCGTCCCACAACGTCTTGCGATCGACATCGGGCCAGAGCGTATCGACGAAGACCATCTCGGCATAGGCGGATTGCCATAACAAGAAATTCGATGTGCGCTGCTCACCCGAGGTACGCATAAACAGGTCCACATCCGGCACGTCGGGTAAGCGCAAATGACTGGCGATGGTCTTTTCGGTGATGGCTTTCGGGCTGAGCTCGCCAGCGGCGACCTTGGTCGCAATGTCTTGTACCGCATCGGCGATCTCTGCTCGGCCGCCGTAATTGACACACATAATGAGGTTGGTGCCGGTGTTATGTTTGGTCAGCTCTTCAGCGGTCTGTAATTCGGTTATGACGGACTTCCATAAACGCGGCGTGCGGCCATTCCACCGCACCTTCACACCCCAGGAGTTTAAGGTATCGCGTTGGCGGCGCAAGACATCACGGGAAAACCCCATCAAAAAAGCGACTTCATCAGGTGAACGTTTCCAATTCTCGGTGGAAAACGCGTAGATCGAGACATATGGGATACCCATCTCCACGGCACCCGCCATAACGTCCAGCAGCGCTTGTTCCCCCGCGCGGTGGCCCTCAGTTCGAGGCAAGCCGCGTTGGTTAGCCCACCGCCCATTGCCGTCCATCACAATACCGATGTGACGCGGCAAAAACTTCTTTTCGATGGCGGGCATCACGTAGCCGGCAGGATGCGGCTGCGGGACTTCATACGGCATGCGTTCCTCCTGTTAGCCCTGCTCCATGACGGACAGTGACTGCAAATTCTTTTCTAGATGGTACTGCAAATACTGTGCGACGAAGCTTGTGGCTTGGCGAATCTCACCGTTTTGGGCGTTCTCGATAGCCGGCCAGTTGCCCGCCAATAGCGCTGACAGCAGGGCGACGACACCGTCGGGGGCGTAGGTGGTTTGGGGTGGTGCGCACTCATCGCACACCACACCGCCCAGGGTCACCGAGAGCCAGTTATGCGGTCCTTCAATGCCACATTTACTGCATTCGTCAAAGGTTGGGGCCCATCCGGCGATGGTTAATGCACGCAACAGGTAGGACGTCAGTAACATTTTAGGCGCTGCCGCCCGGCGGGCTAATGCCGCGATAGCGCCGTGGAGCAATTGGTAATGCGCTGCCCCACCGGCAATGTCTTCATCGCGGGTGAGTTGTTCCGCGGTTTCAACCATGGCTGAGGCGGCACCGAAACTGTCATAGTCATTGGTGAGCATCGTGCCGTAGGGGTGAATCGTTTCTGTTTGGACAATGATGTCCATATTTCGGCGTGGTACGAGTTGCAGTCGGGAGTGCATAAAAGGTTCCAGGGTCGAACCGAATTTCGAACTCGTCCGCCGCACACCCTTGGCAACCGCCCGGATTTGGCCGCGTTCAGCGGTTAGGACCACGATGATCCGGTCGGCTTCGGCAAGTTTATATGTGCGCAGAACAATCCCGCGGGTCCGGTAGCTTTGGGATATATAGGTAGCGGACCCGCGAGACCTTTTCCGCGGTGTTTTATTCAGTGGAGACGGTTACCTTTTCATCGCGCATGTATCGATTGACCGCCGAGGTGACTGCCTGCAAGGATGCGGTGGCAGTGTTGTGATCCAGCCCGATGCCCCACAGGACGCGGTCACCGATGGCGGCTTCCACATAGGCTGCGGCCATGGCTTCGCCACCTTCGGTCAGGGCGTGTTCGGTGTAATCCAGCACCCGGACGTCGACGCCGGCTTCGTGGAACATTTTTACCAACGCAGAAATTGGACCATTCCCGGTGGCCGTGCGCGTGACGACCTCTCCCTCACGTTCCATCTGGACTTCCATCCAGAAGTCACCGGCCTCAGTCGTTGACGAGGTCGAAGAAATCAGGTGATAGTGACCCCAGCGCTCCTGTGGGTCATCGGTCGGCAGGTATTCGTTGGAAAAGACATCCCACAGGGTGTCGGAAGAGATCTCTCCGCCGTGAGTATCGGTGTATTCCTTGATGACCGCAGAGAATTCAACCTGGGCGCGGCGCGGCAGATCCAGGTTGTGATCAGCCTTGAGCATGTAGGCGACCCCACCCTTACCGGACTGCGAGTTAACTCGGATCACGGCTTCGTAGCTGCGACCGATGTCTTCTGGGTCAATCGGCAGGTATGGAACGCCCCAGTCCAGTTCGTCGGTGGTGACCCCGGCTTCGGCCGCACGAGCATCCATGTCTTCGAAGCCTTTTTTGATCGCATCCTGGTGGGAACCAGAAAATGCCGTAAACACCAGTTCGCCGGCCCACGGGGAACGTTCGTGGACTTTCATCTGCGTAGCGTACTCATAGACTTCCTGGATGCGATCCATATTGGAAAAATCGATCTCGGGATCCACACCCTGGGTGTAGAGGTTCATGCCTAAGGTGACGAGGTCAACGTTGCCGGTCCGTTCGCCATTACCAAACAGGCAGCCTTCGATACGGTCGGCGCCGGCCATGTAGCCCAATTCAGCTGCGGCTACGCCACTGCCCCGGTCGTTGTGGGGGTGGAGCGACAAGATGATGGCATCGCGGTTGTCGATGTTGCGATGCATCCACTCGATTTGATCGGCATACCGGTTCGGTGTCGACATTTCAACGGTCGCCGGCAGATTCAAGATCATCTGCCGGTCAGTGGATGCTTCGAGCACTTCAGCGACCCGGTTCGAAATCTCGGCCGCAAAGTCCAGTTCGGTGCCGGTAAAGGATTCGGGGGAATATTGGTACACGACTTCGGTGTCGGTGAGCTGTTCTTCGTATTTGCGGCACAGCATCGCCCCGCGCGTGGCGATATCGATGATGCCGGATTTTTCTTCCCGGAATACCACCCGGCGCTGCAGGATGGAGGTCGAGTTGTACAGGTGCACGATGGCACGCGGGGCACCTTCAATGGCTTCGTAAGTGCGTTCAATCAGGTGCTCACGGGATTGGGTGAGCACTTGGATGTGCACGTCTTCTGGAATACGATCTTCGTCGATCAGTTGACGGACAAAGTCATAGTCGGTTTGTGAGGCCGAGGGGAATCCGACTTCGATTTCTTTGTAGCCCATCTCGACCAGCAATTCGAACATCGCCAGCTTCCGGGCCGAGTCCATGGGGCTTACCAGCGCTTGGTTACCGTCTCGAAGATCTACCGCACACCAGCGTGGTGCCTGGGTGATGACGTTATCCGGCCAGGTACGGTCTGGCAGGTGCACATCGAGCTGTTGTTCGAATGGCACGTATTTTTTGAAGTTCATGCCAGAAGGCTGCTGAAATTTACGCAAAGTGTATTCCTCATTCTATGACTGCCTGGTCCCGTGACGAGTTTAGTGGACCAATATTGACAAACCGGTCTATGAGAGTTCATGTCGATCCGGTGGCAGGCCGTGAGTTTCGCTCCGTAACGGGGTCCGACCCTACCTGGTGGCATTCAAGGCTTGTGCTTGAAGAACCTAGGCCCCGCTACGGCACGGTAGGAGAAGCAGACCTAGTAGAGCACCAAAAAGTACACGGTGAAGACCGTGGATGGGGGCGCTCTGGATGCGATGCATGGTGTTTAGCCTAACAGTACTGACCTAAAACCCCAAACGATTCATGTACTTGGGGTTGCGCTGCCATTCCTTGGCTACTTTGACTACCAGGTCGAGGTACACCGGGGTGCCTAAGAGATTTCGGATGCTCTTGCGTGCTCGCCGACCAATAGCGCGCAGTTGTTGGCCACCTTTGCCAATGATGATGCCTTTTTGGCTATCTCGTTCTACGTAAATTTCAGCATAGATATCGGTGATCGGTTCGTCTTCAGGTTGACCCTCCCGTAAGCCCATCTCGGTCACCACTACCGCTAGCGAGTGTGGCAGTTCATCGAAAATATCTTCGAGTGCTGCTTCCCGAATTAGCTCAGCGACCATGACGTCATCGGGCTCGTCGGTAATCTCCCCATCAGGGTAGAGGGCCGGTGATGTCGGTAAGTAGGTGGTCAAGACATCGAGGACCGTGTCGACCTGAACGTCGCCTCTGACGGAGACCGGGACTATTT
The DNA here is from genome assembly GCA_937896705.1 of uncultured Micrococcaceae bacterium. Taxonomy (GTDB): domain Bacteria; phylum Actinomycetota; class Actinomycetes; order Actinomycetales; family Micrococcaceae; genus Yaniella. The sequence continues at coordinate 16,590 of CALBOC010000061.1, forward strand.
CGGCAAACCCTTCCCCGGTCTGCGGAGTCAGCAGCTCTTCGCCAAGTTGCTGGACGGCGATAAGTTGATCGGCCAAGACGCCCCGGGTCACCGTGTCGACCTTGGTGACCAAGGCTATAACCGGGATGTTATTCAACCCGGCCAGCTGTTCGGTGATGAACCGATCCCCCGGCCCGATCTTTTCGTTTGCTGGGATACATAGCGCGACGGCGTCCATGCCCGAGAGGGTTTCGGCCACCAGCTCGTTGAGCCGCTCCCCTAAGAGTGTTCGGGGACGATGTAAACCGGGGGTGTCCACGAGGATGAGTTGATACTCTTCGGTGGTCACAATACCGCGGATGACCCGTCTGGTGGTTTGTGGTTTGGAGGAGGTAATCGCTACCTTGGAGCCCACCATCGCATTTGTCAGCGTGGATTTGCCGGCGTTGGGTCTGCCAACAAGGCTGACGAATCCGGAACGATAGTGCTCCGGAGAACTGGTTGGCATCATGATGTGGTCTCCTCGGATGGGGCGTGAATGGCGACGCGGATGGTGTCTACCCGATTTCGTTTGCCGGCCAGTGAGGCAACAGTCAACGTAAGGTTTTCGATCTCGGTAACGGATCCTTCAATGGGAATCTTACCCAACGATTTGGCAAACAACCCACCAACGGTATCCACGTCTTCGTCGTCTTCCAAAAAGAGGTTGAATGCCTCGTAGAAATCAGTGACCGACATGGACGCGTTGACCAGGTATTCGCCATTGGGCTGTGGGATGACATCGGCAATTTCGGCGTCATCATATTCATCCGAAATTTCACCAACGATCTCTTCGATCAGGTCTTCCAGGGTGACCAAGCCTGCGGTTCCACCGTATTCATCCACCACGATCGCCGCGTGGATGGCTTCGCTCTGCAGCTCTTGGAGCAAATCCCACACCGATTTAGATTCTGGCACGACTCGGATTTCGCGGGCCAGCGCGTTGACTTCATCTTTGGAACCGAGTCGGTAGGTGTGCAGCGCTCGGACGATATCTTTGAGGAAGACAATACCCAAGACATCATCGGGGCTGTCGCCGATCAGTGGGATACGTGAGTAACCGGATTCGATAAAGATTTGGATGGCGGTTTCGAGGGTCGTGTCTGAATCTAGCCACACCACGTCGGTTCGCGGGACCATGATGGCCCGGACCAACGTGTCATCCATTTCAAATACCGACTGGATCATTTCTGCTTCGTCGTCTTCTAATACATCGGCTTTTGAGGCTCGTGAGACGTATTCGCGGAAATGTTTTTCTTCCAGGTCGGGCTCATCGCCGGTTTCGTCGTCTGCTGTCTCGGAGTCTCGGATAAAGAGTCGCGGTATCGGTCCAAGGATGGCCGTCAATAAGCGCACCAACCAGGCGGTCCCTTGGGCTGCCACTTCGTAGTGTTTGGCACCCAGACGGACCGGGCTGCGCATTGAGCTGAGCAGGGTGATCACAGCCATGACCACAATCCCACCGGCCGCAGCAAGCCAGACGTTATCGACGAAGAAGTCAATGAAGACCGTAATGAGCACTGCGGTTGAGGCCAGCAGCACGGCGTTCCAAAATCGGACGGCTAACTGATGTTCAGCTAAGCGGTCCATGATGGTCAACACCGGGTTGCTGGGGCGTTTGGCCACGATGGCTTCGGCTTCGCGAGTGGACAGGTAATCGAATGCGGTTTCGGCAAAGGATAGTGTCCAAGTTATCGCGTAACTCAACAGGGATAGGAGTGCCAGGGTAATCGGTACAGCCACAGTGGTTATGCTCCGTCGTTATGCAATTGTGGTGGTGTGTACCCAAGAAATTGCTCTAGCAGTTGGTTTTGCATCGTGAACATCTGGTGCTTTTCGTCGTCATCGTGGTGGTCATAGCCCAGTAGATGCAACAGTCCGTGGGTCACCAGGAGCGCGATTTCATCAGCAACACTGTGTCCGCCACGTTGCGCGTGATCGGTAGCTACTTCTGGACTGATGACGATGTCGCCCAGCAGTCCCTGTGCCGGTTTGTCCTCGGTTCCGGGGCGCAGTTCATCCATCGGAAAGCTCATCACATCGGTGGGACCATCGAGTCCCATCCATTCTTGATGCAGTTGGCTCATCGCGTCATTGTCGACGAATACGATGGCGAGTTCCGCATCGGGTGCGATATTGAGTTCGGCGTACAGATGCTGTCCCAGACTGATGAGACGTTGGATGTCAAAGTTGTAGGAGGTTTCGTTGAGAACTTCGATGGCCATGATTTCTATCGGTTTCGGTTCCTACCGGACCGTTGTGGCCGGGTGGGTTCTGGCTGGTGACGGTCATAGGCGTCAACGATTTTGGACACCAGGTTGTGACGGACCACATCGGATGATTTCAGTTCGATGATGGCAATATCGTCGATGTCGGATAAGAAGTCCACGGCTTGCGCCAAGCCCGAGTCGGTGCCCCGAGGCAGGTCAACTTGTGACGCGTCGCCGGTAATGACCATGTGAGAGTTGAAGCCCAGCCGGGTCAGAAACATCTTCATCTGTTCGGCCGAGGTGTTTTGGGCTTCATCGAGAATAATGAACGCATCGTTCAAAGTGCGACCGCGCATATAGGCCAGCGGAGCAACTTCGATGGTACCTACTTCGATTAGGTGCGGGATGGTTTCGGGTTCGACCATTTCGTGGAGGGCATCGTACAGGGGCCGCAAATAGGGGTCGATTTTCTCACTCAGGGTGCCGGGCAGATACCCCAGCGATTCGCCGGCTTCGACAGCGGGGCGAGTCAGAATAATACGATTCACCTGCCGTGTTTGTAGCGCCTGAACCGCCTTGGCCATGGCGAGGTAGGTTTTACCGGTTCCCGCAGGACCGATACCAAATACCACCGTGTGGGTGTTGATGGCATTGACGTAGGCTTTTTGGTTCTCGGTTTTGGGGCGGATTTTCTTGCCCTGGGCCGAGACAATCATCTCTGACGGCAGACTTGAGGTGTCTTGTTGTTGCAGAGTCCGAACCCCGGCTATGGTGGCTTCGATGATTTCGGGACCTACTGTCGTCCCGGCCCTGGCCACGACTTGCAGGTCGTGGACGATTTTGACAACTTCAGCGACGTCTTCCGGTGCGCCTTCAAGTTCGAGTTGCTGGTCACGTACCAGCAGTTTCATCGTTGGATACACGCCCTCGACGACACGAAGCAGCATGTCTTGTGGGCCAAACGTTTGCACCATATCGGTCTGGGAGGTGAAGGTGATGGTTTGGCTCATGCGATGAGTATCGGTTGGTTCTGTCAGGTCTACTCCATAAATACGATGTGCTGTGTCACTAGTCTAAGCGGTGGTTGCACCCTGGTCTATCTTTCTGATTCACTGCCGGCGACCGAGCAGGATCACCACCGGGCAAGGAAGTGGTTTAACAGGCCGATGGCAACGGGGCCAGCCGTTGAGGCCCGCATCACGGTGGGACCAAGTTGGACGATACTGCCGCCAGCCTGCTCCACGGCGGCTAACTCTTCTGGCGAGACGCCACCTTCGGGCCCGACTACCAAATGTACTTCCGCCGGTGTTTTAGGCAGCGCCATAATCACCTCGCGCATGGTGGACGGGGCGTCTTCGTGCAGCACCATCAGATGGTGGTTGGCGTTTGGAGCATGGAGGTCGGCGATCCCGGTACCTTCGACCGCAGGCTGGAGCGTTGGAATGTAGGCCCGTCGGGATTGCTGGGCTGCGGCTTGGAGTTTCGCCTGCCACTTGGCGCGCATTTTCGCTGCTCGTTCCGGCCGAATACGGACGATTGAGCGCTGGGCTTGCCAGGGCGTGATCGCATCGACACCCACCTCTGTGGCCATTTCTACTGCCATGAGGTCCCGGTCGCCTTTGGCCAGTGCTTGCACCAGGTTGATTCGAACGGCTGGGCCGGGTTGAACTTCGAGCGTCGCAACCACGATTGCGGCTGATTGCGGGTCCGCTGATGTGATGGTGCCGTGTGCCAAGGTACCGGCCCCGTCCGACACCATGAGCGGATCGCCCACGCCTAAACGCTGAGATCGAATCGCATGGGCTGACGTCGCAGCGTCCAGATGGACAAGGTCACCTGGACTTTTGCCGGTAACGTCTGGACTATAGAACAGCGGCAGGGTCACGATTCATCGTGGGAGAACATGTTGTCGAATCCGGATTTGAGGCGTGAGAAGAAGCCCCGGGATTCGACTTCCCCATTGGCCACATCTTCGGCACGCAATTCGGCAAGTTGCGCTAACAAGTCTCGCTGTTCGTCGGTCAATCGGGTTGGAGTAGCGACGTTGAGGGTGATTTTCATGTCACCGCGGCCATTGCCCTGCAACCGTTTCGCGCCGAGGTTTTTCAGCGTCACCACGTGGCCCGACTGCGTGCCGGGTTCGATCGTGAAGGCCTGTTCTCCGTCGAAGGTATCCACGGTAATTTCGGTACCCAAGGCTGCGGCAGTCATCGGCACGGTCATGGTCGCGTGTAGGTTGTCACCCTGGCGAGTGAAAATGTCATGTTCTCGGACCCGAATTTCAAGGTAGAGATCGCCGTTGGGGCCACCGGCAACTCCGGCCTCGCCACGACCGGCTAGTTGGATACGGGTACCGTCACGGACACCGGCAGGTACTTTGACAGTGAAAGAGACCCGTTCGCGGACGCGTCCCTGTCCGGAACATTGACCGCACGGATCGGTAATGACGTCGCCAAAACCGCGACACGTAGGGCAGGTTTCGGTGGTCATCATGCGACCCAGGATGGAGTCGACGGGACGGGAAATCTGTCCGGCACCACGACACGTCGTACAGGTTTCTGGATGCGTTCCGGGTTCCATTGCCGAACCGTCACAGCGTTCGCATCGCACCGCTGTTTCGACCTCGATGGTCTTTTCGGTACCGAATACCGCTTCTTCTAAATCGATATGTGTGGCAATGAGGGCGTCTTGTCCACGACGGGCGCGGGAAGCTGGCCCGCCACCTCCACCGCCACCAAAGAAGGTTTCAAAGATGTCGGAGAAGCCGCCGAATCCGCCGGCACCACCAAAGCCTGCTTGGCGGCCATCTTCGTGGCCGGTTGCATCAAAATTGCGACGCTTTGTACTATCCGAGAGAACCTCGTAGGCGTGCGTAACGGCTTTGAACTGTTCAGAGGCTTCTTCTGAAGGGTTGTGATCCGGGTGCAATTCACGGGCCTTCTTGCGGTAGGCCTTCTTAATTTCTTGTTCTGTGGCGTTACGGTCAACACCCAGGATCTGGTAATAATCTTGTGCCACTTGTTGGTCGAGTTCCTTTCAGTTCAAGCCTGCTTGCCTGAAACCGTTACATGGTCGAACGTCTATTATCGCGCCTATAGGCTAACTTGACAAAATCCGTGATAAGTATCGTGCGATCGCCCGGACCGCCGACATCGTTGAGGGGTAGTCCATACGCGTTGGACCCACCACGCCGATCTTGGCGGCATCTCCCGGCCCGTACCCGGCGGCCACCACTGAGGTGTCGCCTAGTGAGCCGAAGTTTTCGTCGCCGATACGCACCGATACCCCGTGTGCATCTTGCTCCATCTCAGTCAGCAACTTCAGCAAGACTACTTGTTCTTCCAGGGCTTCAAGAATCGGGCCGATGGAGGAACCGAAATCCTGCGGTGACCGAGCGAGGTTTGCGGTGCCGGCGAGCATAATACGGTCACGATGGCCTTCTTCTGCTAGCAACTGTAGAGCTCGCCCCAGTACCTCAGCTAAAGCCTGATCTTCGGGTGGGATCACCCTGTGGATCTGTGTCAGGGCTTTCGTCATCTCGTAGGGGCTGACGTTATCCAGATATTTCATGAATACCTGGGCCAGAACGTCAAGCCGCTGCTGATCGACGGGTTCGTTGAGATACACCACCCGCTGATCAACCCGACCGGTCGACAGGATCAAGACCGCCAACATCCGGTCTTCAGATAAGATCACGAACTCCACCCGTCGGATCACAGACGAGTCCATTTGAGGATATTGGACCACGGCAACCTGCCGTGTCAGCTGCGAGAGCACCTGAACGGTGGAGGCCATGACGTCGTCGATATCGTCGGCATTATTGAGCAGGGTCGTGACCGCACGGCGTTCGGCAACAGATAATGGCCGAACTTCTGAGATGCGGTCGACGAAGTATCGATACCCTTTATCCGTGGGGACTCGACCCGAAGAGGTGTGCGGTGCTTCAATCAGGCCGTCATCTTCAAGCGCGGCCATGTCATTGCGGACCGTTGCCGAGGAAACACCTAGATCGTGGCGCTCCACAAGAGCTTTCGAGCCGACCGGCTCTCGGGAGGCAACATAGTCTTCCACAATGGCTTGTAAAACTTTCATACGCCGTGGCTGGTCAGTCATCCACCCTCCCCCAAGATATTTAGCACTGTAGGCAGTTTAGTGCTAATGCTAGCTGGAAACTATCGGGGATTACAGAATGACCTGCTGATTCTTCGCTGTGAACTGATCAGCCTTTGATAACCTCAGATGAGCACTCGAACAGAAAGAGATCACACGCAATGAATTGGGACCAGTGGGGACCCTCGGGAAGCATCGGACGACCGGCCGTGACCGCCCCGAAAAAAGTGGCAGCTGCCAACGGGTTAGTCGTCGAGGACGCGACCTCGGGTTTCACCGGGGCGGTCGAGCGCATTGAAAAAGCCGGCGGAGTACACCTCGTGGTATTAGTCGGGCGGCGTGACCAGCGACGGTCTTTCCCATTAGGGCTGGGCTTTATGATTGATGGCCAGCCCATCGAACTTGTTGTCCCCTCTCCGACCCGTCAGGCAGCCCCGCAACGCACCGCCTCAGGTTCTCGAGCGGTCGGAACGCAGCGTGCGAAAGTGGCCAAAGCATCACGGATCTGGGTCGAGGGTGTCCACGACGCCGAATTGGTCGAAAAAATTTGGGGCGATGATTTGCGGGTTGAAGGTGTGGTGGTTGAACCCCTGCACGGCATTGATGATCTTGCCGCGGCCGTGCGCGCGTTCCAGCCAGCGAAACGCCGTCGTCTGGCAATCTTGCTCGATCACCTCGTGTCGGGGTCAAAAGAACAACATCTCGCCGCGAAGGCCATGCAAGTTGCTGGTGCCAAGGACAATGTGCTGATCGTCGGTCACCCGTATGTGGACATCTGGCAAGCGGTGAAACCCGAGGTGATTGGGATTCAAGCCTGGCCGAAGATCCCACGTGAGGAGGACTGGAAAACCGGTATGCTTGCCAGATTAGGACTCCCCCACGACACTCCGGCGGATATCGGTCGAGGTTGGAAAACCATCCTGGCTCGAGTGAAGAATTTTACTGACCTTGAGCCCGAGCTTTTGGGCAGAGTTGAGCATATGATTGATTTCGTGACAGTCCACGATTAGCGGAATAGACCTGGCTCGCCCGTAGATGTCAGGCCACACCCCTAATCAGGTTTAGACTGGTGATTGTTTGCTATGATCAGCCGGGTTACTTCCTGCTGAACGAAATGTAAAGGATGCTCGCTGTGTCGCAATCCCCTGGCACCTCACAGAATGGCCCCGGTCCTACCACTCGTGGTCCCCTGACGCCAGCTGAAGATCGCCAATGGGCAACAGTTGCTCACTTTGGTGCGTTCTTGGGATTTGTTCCCTCACTCGTGGTATTCGTCGTGTTTCGCGATCGCGGACCGTTTTCGGAACAAGAAGCCAAGGAAGCCTTGAACTTCACGTTGCCTCTGACCGTGGTGTCGATCGCCTTTAATATTTTGGCGTTCTTGCCCGTGATGGGTGCGATCTTCGGTGTGGTTGCGGTATTGATCTGGCTGTTCATGACGATCTCGGGTGTCATTGCGGGTATCGAAGTCAATAAAGGACGCCCTTACCGCTATCCGTTCAATCTGCGGATCATTCGCTAACCTGAATCGGAGCTAGAAACCGGCCAAGCGCCGTGTGATGGCATCATCGAGGAGACGGCCTCGCAAGGTCGGGACGATCCGGCCTTCTTCCAAAGCGTTGGGGTCAATAAGACCCTGAGTTGCTAACACTTGTGTTTCAGTGAGTGCTTGTTGTGCGGCCTCTTGGTCTTGGTCCGCTAGAACCGTGATATCGAGTCCCTCAGCTAACCGGACTCCCAGCATGATTTTCTCCAACAGGCGTGCATCTGCATCCGGTATTTCATGTCCGATGGCCGGTGAAATATTTTCTAATACCCGAGACGCATAGGCCGCGGGGTGTTTGGCGTTCCACCAACGGAAACCGGCCATGTGTGAGTGAGCGCCGGGTCCGATCCCCCACCAGTCTTGATCTCGCCAATAGGCAAGGTTATGCTGCGACTGATGGATGCCTTGGTTGGCCGGATCATACGCCCAGTTTGAGATCTCATACCAGCGGTATCCGGCATCACTGAGCCGTTGTTCGGTAGCAAGATATTTATCAGCCTGGTCGTCGGGATCCGTATTCGGGTACACACCGCGCCGGATCTGCGCGGCGAGCTTGGTGCCCTCTTCCACGATCAGTCCATACGCCGAGACGTGGTCTGGTTGAAGTCCCAGGACGGTCTCCAACGAACGTTGCCAGTCTTGCAACGATTCTCCCGGGGTACCAAAGATCAGATCTAACGAGAGCTCCAGATCTGCTTCCCGTATCCATCGGGTGGCGGAAACCACATTGTCGGGGTTGTGTGTCCGTTCCAATACCTGCAGCACATGAGATACCGATGACTGCATGCCCATGGAAATACGGTTGAACCCACCTGCAGCAAGTTCCTGCACAACCTGTTGCGTCACGGAATCTGGGTTGGCTTCAGTCGTGACTTCAGCCCCGGGTCGGATACCGAAAAGCTGGCGGGCCCGTTCCAGAATGGCATTGAGATCTGCTGCGGGCAACAGGGTCGGTGTGCCGCCTCCGAAAAAGACCGAGTGTAACGGAGGCGGGGTGATATCGGATTTGTCGAGAGTATCGGCGGCGAATTCGAGTTCCTTGATCGCCGTCGACGCGTAGCTGTCGTGTGATGCCCCAGGGCCCAGATCGGGTGAAATGTAGGTGTTGAAGTCGCAATATCCACAGCGTGACAGACAAAACGGTACGTGGACATATAACGAGAAGGTCCGATCCGTCTCCTGGACTGCTTCGGCCACGAAATCCGGCAGGACCTGGGCGGCGGGAGCATCAATGTGATTCAAGGGTTACTTGCTATCCGTATCTGTTGACAGTGCTGCAATGAAGGCTTCCTGTGGCACCTCGACGGTACCAACCATTTTCATGCGCTTCTTACCTTCTTTTTGCTTCTCGAGCAGTTTGCGTTTGCGCGAAATGTCACCGCCGTAGCACTTCGATAACACATCTTTGCGAATTGCGCGGATGTTCTCGCGAGCAATGATGCGCGAACCAATCGCAGCCTGGATCGGCACCTCAAACTGTTGCCGCGGGATGAGTTCTTTGAGTTTCGAGGTCATTTTCACGCCATAGGAATAGGCATGATCGCGGTGGGTAATGGCCGAGAAAGCATCCACCGTATCGCCCTGCAACAAAATGTCGACCTTGACTAGATCCGCAACCTGGGAACCCTGACGCTGCCAGTTCAATGACGCGTACCCCTTGGTACGGGACTTCAGCAGATCGAAGTAGTCGAATACAATTTCGGCCAGTGGGATCCAGTAGCGAATTTCTACCCGCTCCTCAGACAGGTAGTCCATCCCTTCCAGCTGGCCACGCTTAGCTTGGGATAGTTCCATCACCGCACCGATGAACTCTGATGGCACGATGATCGTGGCCATCGCCATGGGCTCTTCAACCTCGAGGATTTTGCCTTCTGGAAATTCCGACGGGTTGGTGACTTTGACAACGGTGCCGTCTTCGGTGGTGACATCGTAGATGACGTTCGGCGCCGTCGAAATCAGGTCCAGATTGTATTCACGTTCTAATCGTTCGCGCACGATTTCCAGGTGCAAAAGCCCAAGAAAGCCCACGCGGAAACCAAACCCTAGAGCAACCGATGTCTCGGGCTCATAGGATAGCGCGGCATCATTAAGCTGCAGCTTCTCTAATGCGTCACGCAACGCTGGATAGTCCGAGCCATCGATCGGGTACAGCCCAGAAAAAACCATTGGCTGCGGTTCGCTGTAGCCACCGATCGGCTCGGGTGCCGGGTTGTGTTTTGAAGTAACGGTGTCGCCGACCTTCGATTCCGAAACGTCTTTCACGCCGGTGATGAGGTAGCCAACCTCTCCAACGCCCAAACCGTCGCCGGGGATGGCCTCAGGCGAGTACACACCGGTTTCTTGCAACTCATAATCGGAGCCGGTAGCCATCATCTTGATGCCCTGGCGTGGTTTCAGGCTCCCATCGACCATCCGAACATAGGTAATCACACCGCGATAGGTGTCATAAATGGAATCGAAAATCATGGCTCGAGCCGGCCCATCGACATTCCCGGATGGCGACGGAACTGTACCGACGACTCGATCAAGGAGTGCCTCAACGCCCTGGCCGGTTTTGCCAGACACTTTCAATATATCGTCAGGGTCGACTCCGATCAGATTCGAAATCTCCAACGCGTAACGCTCAGGTTCGGCAGCAGGTAGGTCGATTTTATTCAAGACCGGAATAATCTCCAGGTCGTGTTCCATAGCCATATATAAGTTCGCCAGCGTCTGGGCTTCGATGCCCTGGGCCGCATCCACTAATAAGATCGCACCTTCACACGCTGCCAATGAACGCGATACTTCATATGCGAAGTCGACGTGGCCGGGGGTGTCGATCATATTCAGGATGTAATCGGTACCGTCGACCTGCCATGGCATCCGGACGGCTTGCGATTTGATGGTGATTCCGCGTTCCCGCTCAATGTCCATCGAGTCAAGAAATTGGTCTTGCATCTTCCGAGGCGTCACCACGTTTGTGCTTTGCAGCATGCGATCGGCCAGCGTAGATTTGCCGTGATCAATATGCGCGACAATACAGAAGTTCCTGATGACCGATGGGTCAGTTGAACCGGGCTGAGGCGGGTTGGACGCCACTGGCGACACGTGCACCATCCTTAGAATGTTTTACGTTTCGAAAACTGAAAGCTTCAGGAGCACCACGACGGGTGCGTTGCTCTATTCTGTCACGTTTTAGCCCTCGTATCGACAACATATCGGGCGCTGCTTGGCAAACAGCAGAACACTATTGCGATCCGCAACCCGTGACGGAACACAGGATTCGCTGTCTAGGTTGAATTTTGGTAAACTAGGTCGCTGTGTGTCCGCGCAGGTCGACGGGCACTCTTAGTCAGGCTTTCCAAGGT
>CALBOC010000062.1 GCA_937896705.1 uncultured Micrococcaceae bacterium
ATCGCCATCGGGATTAATATCAGCATGATCTACTTGCCATTGATCAGCTACGGCACCGTTGGCATCGTGAAGTCGGTGTCCAAAAGCTTCACGATCTTCTCTGACCCCGCATACTAAGCACTCGATCTCATCCATCGATCCGTGCAAGGCAATGACCGGACTCTGCTGCTCCAAGGGGCGATTCACCTGGGCGTCGGCTTTTTGCTGGGTCCGTTGATGCAACCCATCGACGTTTTGGGTAATGATGCCTGAGATTTCGTCTATCGCATTCCATCGGGCCAGAATTTCGTGCCCCCGATGTGGTTTGGCTTCCTGCATGTGACGCCACCCTACAAATGAGCGAGCCCAGTAGCGGTGCCGGGCAGCATCGTCGTGCAAGAACTCTTGGTAAGTCATCGGACGAGAATGCCGCAATGACCCTTCGGGTCCGCGGTAATCTGGGATGCCCGAATCCGTTGACATACCCGCGCCCGTCAAGATCAGCGGCTTGAGGGTGAGTAACTGGGCAAGGCCGGTAGAGGCTACTTGCACGTTCTGCGGGGGAGCAGAGTTGTCGATGACTCGCTGCACGGAGCGAATGGCAGCCTGATGCGTTGCGTAGGCTGGATGCTCTTCGGAAAAAGTTGAGCCCTCGAAAGAGATCGGCCGGTCAGATGAGCTCGTCATCTGACCCGACCGATCTTTCAAAAAGTTCTGGAAACCTTAAGAGATACGCCCGACTAATACGATGAGTCCTCGTCATACTCATCGTCGTAGGCGTTATATTTCTCCGCGTATTCGGCGAAATCGTGGTCGTGTCCCCTGTCGGGTTTCTTTCCGGCTAGCTCTCGCTCGAGTGCTGCCAGGTCGGTAGCTGGCGAGAAGTATTTCATGTCCCGTGCCTGACGGGTTGCCTTTGCCTTTTGACGGCCGCGCCCCATGAGCGTGACCCCCTTCGCGGTCTCTGTGTCCTCAGAAGCGACAACGTAAGGCTCGTGTTGCCGGTGAGGTCTCTTGTTCGTAATGGTTCGTGCTTACCAGGTTAACATGTTTGAGTAGAGTTCGCCCCTTTAGGGCTAAAATGTTTCTGGTATAACTAGCGCTTTCACTCTAAGATCAGCTAATAACCTGCACCACTCCGCTGTATTCGAACCATGCAAGGCCTCGCGGAGAGAATAAATACTGCTGTCAGGAAGGATGATGGACCGGCATGAGCCCAGCCGCCAACCCGCCCAACTCAGCCGATGAGTCTCCGCTGTCAGCTGAAGACTCCGCCACGCCCTCGCGGCGTGAAATCCGCCAACAGCGGGAGCGGCGTTCACGACGGAATTCGTGGATAATTTTCTTTACCGTACTCATCGTAGTGCTGGCCATCATCGGCTTCTTTGTCTACAGCTTCAGCTCATCCGATAACGGCGAAGCCGAAGCTCCTGAAGAAACCACCACGCGGAACCCCTCACCAGGGATTGACGGGTTAATCGCCACGAATGTTTCGCCCGAGAACTTCCTGCCCGGCGATTGCTTAGCCAACTACACAGATACCAGCCAACCCGCAGACATCGTCGAGTGCACGACGCCGCACAACGCCCAACTCATTGGACGTCGACTGTACTCGGAAAACATGACGTATCCGGGTGAAGACGAGCTTCGGGAAGCCTCCGAAGCATTCTGCGCCGATATCCCGCTGCTTGAAAACACTCAGGCCACCTACTCCATCAACACCTCGCGCCCCTCCGAATACACCTGGGAGACCGAAGGCGACCGCCGCATCGACTGCATTGTGTCAACGAACGATGACACCACGTTTTCAGCCTCACTGGTCGAAGAGCCCGCTGCGGACGATCAACGTTCCCAAGAAGAACAGGAACGCGAGCCCTTCCAAACGGCTGAAGAAGCCGCCGAGGGCAGCGCCGCCGGTGATAACACTTCACCCACCGCAACACCAGCGCCGACCGCAGATGCTGAATCCTAACTGACGCAGTGATCTAGCCTGACGACGTCGTGAGCCCAACCGAACCGGTTGGGCTCACGACATTTCTGGGTCGTTTTCGTACCTGATGCCGCCGAAGACGACTGGATTAGAGGGCGGAGTCGGCTTGTTGGGTCTGACCTATTCGGGTGGTCAGTTGTATGCCGTCGCCGTCCGCGTCCACCACAACGGTGTCGCCGTCAGTGACTTTGCCCGCGAGGATTTCCTTGGCCAAGGTGTCCCCAATTTCGCGCTGAATCAGGCGACGCAACGGGCGTGCCCCGTATGCTGGGTCATGGCCCGTGCGAGCAAGCCACTCTGCAGCGCTGGGTGTGACTTCCAGGCTGAGGCGTCGCTCAGCTAACCGCTCGGCAAGCTGATCCACTTGCAGATCCACGATCTCGACCAAATCGGCGATGGTCAGCGGATCGAAATGAATCATGTCGTCTAATCGGTTGAGGAACTCGGGTTTGAACGCGGCGCGCACCGCGGCATCAACCCGGGCGTGCTTATCAGCAGGTTCCAGGGTGGCATCGACCAAGAACTCGGACCCCAGGTTCGAGGTCAGAATCAAAATCGTGTTGCGGAAATCGACGGTCCGGCCCTGTCCGTCCGTGAGCCGTCCGTCATCAAGCACTTGCAGCAAGATGTCAAAGACCTCCGGGTGGGCTTTTTCGACTTCGTCGAGCAGCACCACGGAATATGGCCGACGTCGCACGGATTCCGTCAACTGGCCGCCCTCGTCGTACCCGACATATCCGGGTGGCGCTCCCACCAGGCGCGCCACCGAGTGCTTCTCCGAGTACTCCGACATATCGACGCGGACCATGGCACGCTCATCGTCGAATAAGAAATCCGCCAGAGACTTGGCAAGTTCCGTTTTCCCAACCCCGGTGGGTCCGAGGAACAAAAACGAGCCGATCGGTCGATTCGGGTCGGACACGCCTGCCCGCGAGCGCCGCACGGCATCAGCCACCGATTCCACCGCGCGATGCTGCCCGATGAGTCGCTGACCAATGTGATCTTCCATGTGCAACAGTTTTTCTTGTTCGCTGGACAACATCCGGCCGGCCGGAATCCCGGTCCAGGCCTCAATGACCTCGGCGATGTCGTGGGCTGACACCTGCTCTGAGACCATGGGCGGTTCATCGGCAGGCACCGACGAGTCTGCCGCTTCGGCGGCTTCGAGATCTTTTTCAACCTGCGGGATTTCACCGTAGAGGATGCGCGAGGCTTCCGCCAGGTCTCCTTCACGTTGGGCTTTTTCGGCGGCCGAGCGCAGCTCATCCAGCTGGACCCGCAGATCCCCGGCCTTATTGAGCGACGCCTTTTCGGCTTCCCACTTAGCGGTCAGCGCCGCGAGATCTTCTTTGGTGTCCGCCAGCTCGGCACGTAGCGCAGCCAGCCGCTCCACGGAGGCCGGATCGGTTTCGCCTTCCAGCGCGAGTTCTTCCATGGTCAGTCGGTCGGCGGCACGACGCAACTGGTCGATGGCTTCTGGCGCCGAGTCGATTTCCATCCGCAAGCGGGAGGCGGCCTCGTCCATGAGGTCAATGGCCTTATCGGGGAGTTGCCGGCCCGAAATGTACCGGTTGGATAAATTCGCGGCAGCCACCAGAGCAGCATCGGCGATGGCAACCTTGTGGTGGGCTTCGTAGCGTTCTTTCAGCCCGCGCAAGATAGCGATCGTATCGGCGACCGAGGGCTCACCGACGAAGACCTGCTGGAAGCGACGTTCCAGGGCGGGGTCTTTTTCGATATTTTCACGGTATTCATCCAGGGTGGTCGCCCCGATCAGCCGCAGTTCTCCGCGGGCCAGCATGGGTTTGAGCATATTGCCCGCATCCATCGACCCCTCGGCGGCACCAGCACCAACCACGGTGTGCAGCTCGTCAATGAAGGTTACGACCTCGCCGTCGGCACGGGAGATTTCTTCCAAGACGGCTTTGAGGCGTTCTTCGAATTCACCGCGATATTTTGCACCGGCAACCATCGCGCCCAAGTCCAGCGAGACCAGGCGTTTGCCGCGCAGCGATTCCGGCACGTCACCGGCGACCATGCGCTGTGCCAGTCCTTCGACGACGGCGGTTTTGCCCACCCCGGGTTCCCCAATGAGCACCGGGTTGTTCTTGGTTCGACGAGACAGCACCTGGATGACGCGCCGGACCTCGGCGTCACGACCGATGACGGGATCGAGTTTGCCGGAGGCTGCGACCTCGGTCAGGTCCGTGCCGTACTGTTCCAACGCCTGAAAAGTGCCTTCGGGATCCTGGGACGTCACTTTGGTGTCACCCCGGATCGCCTTCATCGCGGCGGTTAGCGCTTCGGTGGTCGCCCCGGCATCGCGCAGGGCTTTTCCGGTGTCGCCGCTATCGGCGGTCAGTCCCAACAACAGGTGCTCGGTCGAGACGAATTGATCCTGATTCTCTTGGGCTTGGGTTTGCGCCGCTGAAATCACCGCGAGACCGGCACGTGACAGTTGGGCTTCGGCAACTGACGAGCCCGAAACCTTCGGTAAAGCGGCAATCTGGCTGGATGCTTTGGTCGACACGACGTCAGGATCCACCGACGCGCCTTTGAGCACGGCGACGGCCACCGAGTCGCGCTGATCCATGAGCGCTTTGAGAATGTGGGCGGGTTCAATCTGCGGGTTGCCAGCGGTAGAGGCGTTCATCGCCGCAGCCGATAACGTCTCCTGAGATTTCGTGGTGAATTGCGTCTTCATGCATACTCCTTGTCCCGGTCACGCCGGGGGTCCACAATATAAACTTGAGTCTACTTAACTCAACTATTTTTGGAGACGGAATATTCCGATTTCGCAGTACCAAATTTAAGCGGACGGCGAATAGCTTAGCTGGCGTCGTCGGTGGGTTCTTGCGCCTCAGGAGAGGTTGCGTCGTCGGTCGGTGACACCGTGGGGGACGGGGTGGTTTCGTCGACGTTATCTTGGAAGGTCTGCTGGAGCTTTTCGGCTTGGGCCCCGAACATTTCCTGGGCCTGTTCTAAGGTCACCTGTTCGGCGGTCATGTACATGTGAAATTGGGCATTGACCGACGACCCGCCCACGGCAAGGGATTCAACGTCTTCGCCGTCAGAAATCTCCAGCAGCATGGCGTCCAAGCCCGGGATTTTGGTGAAAGTGGCTTCCGCACCTTCAACCTCGGTGGAGCTCAGCGTCTCGCACGCGTTGGGGATCTCGCGATAGATCGTCATCGGCTCGACCGCATCGACTGTTTCAAAGATCAGCGTTTCGACCGCCGCCCCGGATTGAGTCTCCTCTTCGTCACCGTTACTGGCAGCAGGCGCCCCGCGCATAAATTTTGCCGCAACACCGCCGACCGCAGGAGCGGTGAACGAGTTCAGCTCATCCAGCAGGCGAGCGCAGCTGCCACTGGGATCAAACTCGCTCAGCGTCAGGTACATGGTGACCGGGTCGTCGATGAACCCTTCCACGGGTGGGTCGTGGGCGATCCCGACCAGCTCGCGGTCGGTCACCAGTGCTTCGGCATACTGGTCTAGGGCCACTTCGGGGGCGGTAGGTGACGCGGTCGCGACGTCGTCGTCCGTTGGGGTTTCGGTCGGCTGGTCGGCGTCCTGCGAGCCGCAGCCCGCAAGGAATATCCCACCGACGGCAGTTAGGGCGGCAATCCGCAGCGCTTGGCGTT
>CALBOC010000063.1 GCA_937896705.1 uncultured Micrococcaceae bacterium
TTTGCGACCTCTGACCTCAACGACCTCTACCGTCGTGTGATCAACCGCAACTCGCGTCTGAAACGCCTGCTGGAACTCGGGGCACCCGAGATCATCGTGAACAACGAAAAGCGCATGCTGCAGGAATCCGTTGACTCACTATTTGACAACGGTCGTCGCGGCCGTGCGGTCACCGGACCGGGTAACCGTCCGCTGAAATCGCTGTCCGACATGCTCAAGGGTAAACAGGGTCGTTTCCGTCAGAACCTGCTGGGTAAACGTGTCGACTACTCGGGCCGTTCGGTCATCGTGGTCGGTCCACAGCTGGAACTGCACCAGGCCGGTCTGCCAAAACAAATGGCTCTGGAACTGTTCAAGCCGTTTGTGATGAAGCGTCTGGTCGATCTCAACCACGCCCAAAACATCAAATCCGCCAAGCGCATGGTCGAACGTACCCGTCCACAGGTCTGGGACGTGCTGGAAGAAGTTATTACCGAACACCCGGTACTCCTCAACCGCGCACCAACCCTGCACCGTTTGGGTATCCAAGCGTTCGAACCACAGCTGGTTGAAGGTAAAGCAATTCAGCTGCACCCGCTGGTCTGTGCCGCATTCAACGCGGACTTCGACGGCGACCAGATGGCAGTCCACCTGCCGCTGAGCCCCGAAGCCCAAGCTGAAGCACGCCTGCTGATGCTGTCATCCAACAACATCCTGAAACCATCCGATGGTCGCGCCGTTGCTGTGCCATCGCAGGATATGGTCATCGGGCTCAACCACCTAACCGACGTCCAAGACGACGTCACTGGTGTAGGCAATGCCTACTCGTCACTGGGTGAAGCCATCATGGCCATGGATGCCGGACAGGTACACCTCAACGCCACCGTGACCATCGGTGTTGACAACTTCGTCCCCTCCGAGGTGCAGCCCGCACCTGAAGGTTGGGAAGAAGGTCAACGCGTCAACCTGAAGACCACAATCGGTCGAGTCTTGTTCAACCAGTTACTCCCAGCGAATTACCCATGGGTGGAAATGGTCGCAACCAAAGGTACCCTCGGTGAATTGGTCAACGACCTTGCCGAGCGATATCCAATGGTCGAGACTGCCCGCGCACTGGACAACCTCAAAGATGCTGGTTTCTACTGGGGCACCTGGTCGGGTGTCACCGTGGCGATCTCAGACATCACCTCGAACTTCGATAAAGCCACCATCATGGAGTTTTACGAAGATCAGGCAGCCAAAGTCCAGACCCAGTACGACACCGGTCTCATCTCCGATGACGAGCGCCGTGCCGAACTGATCGATACCTGGAACAGCGCCACCGACGAAGTCGCTGCCGCAATGCAGCAGGGGATGGGCAAACAGAACGCCATCAACCGGATGGTCACGTCCGGTGCGCGTGGTAACTGGTTGCAGGTCCGTCAGATTGCCGGTATTCGTGGTTTGGTTGCTAACCCGAAGGGTGAGATTATCCCACGCCCGATCAAGTCCTCCTACCGTGAGGGCCTGTCGGTTCTGGAATACTTCTCCGCTACCCACGGTGCCCGTAAGGGTCTGGCCGATACCGCGTTGAAGACCGCAAACTCCGGTTACCTGACCCGTCGTCTGGTTGACGTCTCGCAGGATGTCATCGTGCGTGAAGAAGACTGTGGCACGCGCCGTGGTCTGAACACCGTGATCGCTGAACCAAACGAAAACGGCGAGCTGGTCTTGGTCGATGACATCGAAACCTCGGCCTACTCCCGTGTCCTGGCAACCGATGCGAAAGACGCCGACGGCAACGTCGTCGTCGCAGGTGGTGAAGACATTGGCAGCACCAAGCTGAACATTCTGCGCGATGCCGGTGTCTCCGAGATCCGGATTCGTTCGGTCCTGACGTGTGACTCAGCGGTGGGAACCTGTGCCAAGTGCTACGGCCGTTCCATGGCGACCGGTAAGGTCGTCGACATTGGTGAAGCCGTCGGTATTATTGCCGCCCAGTCCATTGGTGAACCAGGTACCCAGCTGACCATGCGTACCTTCCACACCGGTGGTGTTGCATCGGCTGACGATATCACCCAGGGTCTGCCACGTATTCAGGAACTCTTTGAAGCACGTACCCCCAAGGGTGTCGCGCCAATCTCCGAGTTCGCCGGTCGTGTGACCATCGAAGAAGACGACAAGCAGATCCGTCTGGTGCTCACACCGGATGACGGCTCAGAAGAACTGGCCTACCCGGTCCTGCGCCGTTCCCGCTTGCTGGTCGAAGACGGTCAACACGTTGAGGTCGGCACCCAGTTGGTAGCCGGTGCGATCGATCCGAAACAGGTCCTTCGCGTTCTTGGCCCCCGCGCCGCCCAGAAATTCCTGGTCGATGAGGTCCAAGAGGTCTACCAGTCACAGGGTGTTGGCATTCACGACAAGCACGTGGAAGTCATCGTCCGCCAGATGCTGCGTCG
>CALBOC010000064.1 GCA_937896705.1 uncultured Micrococcaceae bacterium
GTTGGGGCCTGTACTGTGTCTTGTTCAGTCACGAAGGTTCCTTCCCCCTCGTCGGACGGGCTTTAGATACCCGCAGGATGTGTGTGACAATCGTGGCTGCGACTGGAAATGCGCCAGATTGGTCATCGTGGTTTTGCGATATAGCAACACACAATGTTGCACGGCAGTGTCAACGTTGGTGTTTAAGGTGTGAGATAACCTGACATCTTCAGATGATGAGTTATCAAAATCCTCTCCGCAGAATTGCGGTAAAGACCAGGCCGAACACGAAGACTTGGAATCGTCCAAATCGTAAAAACGTTCTCGTTATGGCCGGAATACTTCCATCGTAGCACCTTCAGTGGCAATAGGCAGAATCCGTACATCCCAACGTTGCGAAGATTTCGCTGCGCGCTCTTGGAGCTTGGTTGTCACGGTGGCTGATTCAGCCTCATTGGCCGCGAAAACGCACAGGGTTGGGCCTGCCCCGGATACCACCGCTGCGTGGTTTTCAGCTCGCAGCGCGACGATGTGTTGCAGCGTTTCGGGCATCGATGGTTGGCGGTATTGCTGGTGCAACCAGTCTTGGGTTGCGGCCAGCAGCAGTTCTGGATTGGTGGTCATCGCCGGGGCTAATAGGGCGGCTCGGGAGGCGTTGGCCACAGCTTCGACATAGGGCACCTCGGCTGGCAGCAGCGTCCGGGCCGCCGCAGTCGAGAGCGGCTTAGACGGAATGGCCACCACCGGCGTGATGTCGGGGTGTGGGGGCAGCTGGAGTGAGCGATAGTGTTTGCCGTTCTTGCCGGGCTCATGCCAGGAAAATGTCAGACCACCGTAGACCGCCGGTGCAACGTTATCCGGATGGCCTTCGGCCTCGGATGCCCACTGCAACAAGTGCTCCTGAGTCACGCCGCAATCAGGTGGCAATAGCGCTTTGACCGCCATCGCAGCGGCGATGTGCGCCGCTGCAGAGGAGCCGAGACCGCGGGAATGCGGTATCCGGTTGATCGCCTTGAGTCGCAGACCCGGCAGATGCCAACCGAGCCGTTCGAGTCGAGCCCGGATCTGCGTGATGATCAAATGTCTTGCGTCGGTGGGCAAATAGTTATGCCCCTCCCCTTCGACTTCGGCACTGAAGCCGGTTTCGGTGGTCTGGATCTCCAGCTCGTCGTAGAGGCTCAGGGCCACTCCGGCGCAGTCGAAACCGGGCCCGAGGTTGGCAGACGTTGCCGGCACCCTAATGTTGGCGACGATATTCGCCGGCACTCGGTTGGCCGGTGGGGTGGTGGCTGGGGATGCCACAGTTAGTTACCTTCTACGCGCATGACGGACAGGACCTCATCAACCACATCTAACTGTTTGGTTGCCTCAAGTGTTTTCGCCAGTTGCGCTTCCTTGGCGCGGTGAGTGACAAAGGCCAACAGCGCGGTCTGCCGCTCGTCGCTTGAATCCCGGTCGGGTGTCTGGTGCATCGATTTGATTGACACGTTGTGCTCGGCGAAGGTGCCGGCCACTGTCGACAGGACGCCGGGAGCATCATCAGCGCGCACTACCACCATGTAACGAGTGGTCGACTCGCCAATATCCAGACACTCTAATGCACGACGTGCGGTGTGCGTGCGTCCCGGTCCGCCACGCAGTTTTCGCTTGGCAATTGATGCCACGTCACCCATGACCGCTGAAGCTGTCGCAGCACCACCGGCACCCGGTCCGTAAAACATCAATTCGCCGGCATTTTCGGCTTCGACAAACACGGCGTTATAGGCACCGTGTACGGCAGCCAGTGGGTGTTCGCGCGGTAACAGGGTGGGGTGCACACGCAGCACCACGCCCGCTGGATCCTCGAGCTCTTCGATGATGGCCAGCAGTTTGATGACGTAACCGGCGTCTGCTGCGGCTTTGTGATGGAGAGCGGAGATCTCGGTAATGCCCTCGGTGTAGACCTGGTCCAGGGTGAAGGGCGCGTGAAACGCTAAATGTGCCAGAATGGCGGCTTTGGCGGCTGCATCTTCTCCCCCGACGTCTGCGGTGGGGTCAGCTTCGGCATACCCGAGCCGCTGGGCTTCGGCTAACGCATCGTTAAAGGAAGCGCCGGTGGAGTCCATCTGGTCCAGGATGTAGTTGGTCGTGCCGTTGACAATACCCATGATCCGGGTGATCTTATCCCCGGACAGCGAGTCGCGCAGCGGGCGCAGAATCGGGATCGCACCACCCACCGAGGCTTCAAAGGATAACTGCACCCCTGCTTCGGCGGCGGCTTCGTAGAGTTCGTTGCCGTGGGTGGCTAAGAGCGCTTTGTTACCGGTGACCACGCTGGCGCCCTGCCGGATGGCGCGCAGCACCAATTCGCGGGCCGGTTCGATGCCGCCCATGAGTTCGATCACGATATCGGCGTCTTCGAAGACCTCGTCAACATCGTCGGTGTAGTAGTGGGTGGGCAGTTCGTAGTCGCGAGTGGCTTGGGGATTCCGGACCAAAATTTTTGTCAGGTTGAGCCGGGTGCCAATGCGCTGTGTCAGTGCGTCTGCGTCTTCGGTCAGAATCCGAGCAACCTGTGATCCGACGGTCCCACCGCCCAGCAGTGCGATGTTCAGGGCCGGTGTATCAGATGCAGTGGTCATGGTCCTCCGAGTAAACAGTAAAAAAGTGGCTTTGGCACCGTGTCGTCATTGTAGTCCAGTTGCAATTGACCGGTTACAAATCGACCTCACGGGCAAACAGGTCGTCAAGGGTTTCGCGGCGAATAATCTCACGGGCCTGGCCGTCTTTAATGGCCACGATGGCCGGGCGTGTCAGCATGTTGTAATTGGAGCTCATCGCATGTCCGTACGCCCCGGTGGCTGGGACCACCAGGAGATCTCCGTGATCGGTGTCTGCTGGCAGATACACGGTGTTGACGACGATGTCGCCTGACTCACAGTGTTTCCCCACAACCCGGGATAAGACCGGCTCAGCGTCGCTGACGCGATTGGCAAGCACGGCGGTGTAGTCAGCGTCGTAGAGCACAGGACGAGGATTATCAGACATCCCACCGTCGACGGCAACGTAGCGGCGCGGATAGTGTGCGCCCTGGTGTTCGACCCACACGGTCTTGGTCGTGCCCACCGTGTAAATGGTCAGTCCGGCCGGTCCGGCGATGGAGCGTCCGGGTTCGATGGAGATCCGCGGGCATGGGACACCGAGTCGTTCGATTTCTACGCCTAGGTGTCTGGCGAGATTATTTGCGATAACCGCCGGGGTAGCTGGGTCGTCCGCTTCGGTGTAGGCGATGCCGTATCCCCCGCCGATATCGAGTTCGGCGATGCGGATGTCTTCGTCAGCCAACACGGCAATAAATTCCAGCATGCGGGTCGCAGCGGCTTCGAAACCTTGGGAATCGAAGATCTGGCTGCCGATGTGGGAGTGCAGCCCTACGAAGTTGATGTGGGAGGCTTCCGCGGCGATATGAGCGGCCTGATAGGCCACCGAGGTCTGGGCGTTGGGCGCAGGGGTGATGCTGAGGCCAAATTTTTGGTCCTCGTGGGCGGTGGCGATGTGGTGGTGGGTCGAGGCGTCGACGCCGGGGGTCAGCCGCAGCATTACATTTGCGGGGATCTCCAACTGTGCTGCCAGTTGGGCAACCCGGTGCAGCTCGGCCAGCGAGTCGACCACGATTCGTCCGATGCGGTGAGTGATCGCCGTGTGCAGTTCTGCATCGGATTTATTGTTGCCGTGCAGTCCGATGTGAGCCGGTTCGATGCCTGCTCGCATTGCGATGGCCATTTCGCCGCCCGAGGCAGTATCGATGCGCAGACCTTCTTCGCGAATCCAGGTGGCCACCTGGACGGTCAACAGTGCTTTGGAGGCGTAGTAGACATCGACTCCCCCGCACAGGGATGCAAAGGCTGCGTTGAAATCATCGGCATAGGCTCGGGCGCGGGCACGGAAGTCATTTTCATCCATGACCCACAAGGGGCTGCCAAAGCGTTCGACGAGTTCGATGACGGGAATCCCTTGAACGGTGACCTGACCATCCTCGCGAGCGACCCCCGAGGAGAAAATCTTGGCATCCAGGGCGGCGGTGTCGTCGGGGACGGTTAGCCATTGCGGGGCAAGTGGTGAGCGCATTACATTTTCTCCGGTGCAGAAACACCCAGCAGACCCAGCCCATTGGCCAGCACCTGGGTGGTCGCGTCATTGAGCCAACGGCGCGAGAAATTGACAGGTTCGGGATCGACTTTCGTGCCGTCCTTAGCAGGGGCAGGGACAATCCGGGCGACAGCGTACCAGGCGTGATAGGCCGCTGCGATGGTTTCAAGATGGCGGGCCAGCCGGTGAGGTTGGCGCAGTCTGGCCGCGCTGCCCACAATCGAGGGGAACTGAGCCAGTTTGGACAATAATTCTTCTTCGGTCGGATGCTGCAGCGTGGCGGCATCGAACTTTTCAACTTCGCGCACCACACCCTGGGCATCGGCGGTACGAGCCGCTGAACGTGACCGTGCGTGGGCATACTGCACATAGAAGACCGGATTGTCGTTGGTTTGTGCCCGCAACAGGTCCGGATCAATTTCGATGGGTGAATCGTTCGGGTAGCGTGCCAGCGAATACCGCAGCGCGTCCACGCCCAGCCATTCGATGAGATCTCGCAGTTCGATGATGTTGCCGGCACGTTTCGATAAGCGCGCGCCGTCCACGGAAATCAGCTGACCGATCAGGATCTCAATATTTTCATCCATATCGTCGCCGGCACATGCCGAAAGGGCCCGAAGACGATTGACATACCCGTGGTGATCGGCACCCAACAGGTAGATTTTGTGGTGGAAGCCGCGGTCTTTTTTCGACAGATAGTAGGCCGCATCGCCGGCAAAATAGGTTGGTTTGCCATCGGCTTTAATCAACACGCGGTCCTTGTCGTCACCAAAGTCTGTGGTGCGCAACCAGAATGCGCCTTCTTGTTCGAACGTATGACCCTGGGCTTTGAGCCGCTCAAGGGCTTCTTCGACCGCCCCGGACTCATGCAGTTCCGCCTCCGAGAACCAGACATCGAAGTGGACTTGGAATTGGTCTAACGTCTCACGGATGTCTTCAAGTTGTAGCTGATAGGCGCGCGTGCGCAGCTGCGGCAGCACATCGTCGTAGTTCTGGTCTTTAATGCTGGGATCTTCGGCCAGAATGGCTTCGGCAATCTCATGCACGTAGTGACCCGGGTAGCCGCCCTCGGGCACGTCCTGACCGTGCATCCGAGCCCAGACCGAGGCCGCGAACGTGTCCAGCTGTGCCCCGTAATCATTGATGTAATACTCCGTGGTCACGGTCGCTCCGGAAGCGCGCAGCAGGCGGCTGATCGCATCTCCCAGCGCGGCCCAGCGGGTGTGACCGATGTGCAGCGGCCCGGTGGGGTTCGCCGAGACGAATTCTAAGTTGACCACGTCGCCGACCGCTTGCTCATTGTGGCCGAAGGTATCGCCGGCTTCAACGATGGTACGGGCCAACTCCCCGGCCGCGGCAGCGTCCAGGGTGATGTTAATGAATCCGGGGCCAGCGATGTCCACGGCGGCAACGCCATCGATCGCTTGGAGTTTGGGGGCCACGATTTCCGCGAATTGTCGCGGGTTCATTCCGGCTCGTTTGCCCAGTTGCATGGCAATGTTGGTCGCCCAGTCACCGTGGTCACGCGACTTGGGTCGTTCAACGCGAGGGGCCTCAGGGATCGCCTCAGCGGGCAGATCGATTTCGCCGGCCTCAATCGCGGTGTGCAAGATATGGGCAAGAGCTTCAGAAAGGTTTTCAGGATTCACGAGACCAAGTTTAGCTATCGTGCACCCGCTGAGCACATTTAACGTCGCGTTTTACTATCTGGGCGGATGGGGCGCAGCCAATTTTCGTTCAGACCGGTTTGTACGGTAAGCTATTCAGGGTCCGGTAGAACTCCATTGGTTCTATAGGATCCCCGCCTCCGTAGCTCAGGGGATAGAGCGTCTGCCTCCGGAGCAGAAGGCCACAGGTTCGATTCCTGTCGGGGGCACTTTTCTCGCCAGCCTGGGTGCTGGCGATTTTCGTTTCTCACGCTCTTGAGCACGCAACAGCACGGTGCCGGAAAACCCGACCCCGTGCTGTGTGTGGCTTAGTTCCAGGAGCGTTCATCGACTAATACCGGACCGTCAGCCGGTAGCTCAGTCACCTGCTGCACCTCGGCATTGAACCGCAAGGCGGTACGAATACGATCCTGTATTTCATCATCGAGCGACTGGTCTGATGCGCTGACATACTCGCAACACACCGCATCTCGATGGTTCTCCCGGGTAATCACAAACCGGAAGCGGGTCAGCCCCGCAACATCTTGGAACACCGCTTCAGCCTGCCGAGGATGTAAAAACATGCCCCGTACTTTCACGGCTTCACCGGTGCGTCCCAGAATGCCGACCAGTCGCCTGCGACCCTTGCTATCAGTGACCGGGTCGCCATTGTCATCTGTGACCCAGGCCGACAGGTCACCGGTGCCAAACCGCAGCAGCGGAGCCTGGGGCCGAACGAGGGTAACGACCACCTCCCCCTGACCTGAGGTCAGCGGCTCGCCCGTTCCGAGGTCACAGACCTGCACATCGATCTGCGGGCCCTCAACCATGCCCGGACCGGTCCCATCCTCATATGAGATCAGACCTGCCTCGGCAGACCCATAAGCCATGCGCACCGAGGGTACCCACTGTTGGAGTGCTGCTCGCAGATCTTCTGGGAGCGGTTCAGCGGTAACCAGTGCGTACTGCACTGGAAAATCCGCTGGACTCATGCCCGCCTCAGCCGCGACATCGATGAGTGCTTTGAGATAACTCGGCAGGCCCACATACCCCCGAATCTGGAGATCCCGAATCGCTTGGACTTGGAGTTGTTGACTCCCAATCCCGCCCGGCAGCACCGTGGCTCCGGCGGCCACGATAGCTTCATCAAACATCGCGCCTGCCGGTGAGAGGTGATACCCAAAGCAGTTGAGCACCACATCGGCTGGTCGCAGACCGGCACTGTCCAGTGCTTGGGCCCACCGCCACGGATCGGCACCCGGCGGTTGTGCTTCATAAATGGGCCCGGGCGACTGAAAGATCCTGCGGGGTGTCCAGTGTCGACTTTGCTCGACTCGAGCGGCCACCAGCTCATCTTTGGATTGCACGGGGAGCTGATCGAGCTGGCGGATGTCGTCAATCTGCGACGGCTCCAATCCGGCATCCTCGAATCGGGTCGCCAGGTTCGGATCATCGCTGACCAGTTGTGGTAACAGTGCCCCGAGTGTGTCGTTGTGATGTGTTGCTGAGCTAGAGGAATCCTCCTGCACAATCTTCACCTTCTTTCAGAGCCACCGCTTACGGCGCCTGTAGTGTTTGACGTCTCGATAGCTCTTTTTGCCCTCACCAACGGCGGCCATGCCCAGATAGAACTCTTTGACATCTGGGTTTTCGGCAAGAGCCTGCGCCGAGTCTTCCAGCATGATCTTGCCTTGTTCCATGAGGTACCCGTGGTGGGCAACCCCCAGCGCAACGGTCGCGTTCTGTTCAACCACCAAGACCGTCAGACCGGTCTCAGCATTGAGCCGGGCAATCGTTTCGAAGGTTTCTTCGACCAGTTTCGGGGCCAGCCCCAAGGAGGGTTCATCGAGCATGAGCAGTTTGGGGCGGGCCATCAGGGCCCGCCCGATGGCGAGCATTTGCTGCTCACCACCCGACAAGAAGCCCGCAACCCGCGAGCGCATCTCAGCCAACCGAGGAAAGAACTCGTAGACGAAATCCAACAGTTCGGCACTGTGTCGTTGGGTATAGGCACCGGCCTGGAGGTTTTCTGCGATCGTGAGGTGTGGAAAAACGTGGCGCCCTTCCATACTCAGGCTTAACCCCAGCTTGACCCGTTCGGGGGCGTCCATCTTGGTGATGTCAACGCCATCGAAGGTAATTGACCCGGAGGATACCTCGCCCTGTTCGCTAGGCAACAACCCCGAAGCAGCCTTCAGGGTGGTGGATTTGCCGGCTCCATTGGAGCCCAGCAGCGCCACGATTTGTCCTTCGGGCACATTGAGCGACAGGCCACGTAACACCAGAATGACGTCGTCGTAGATTACCTCAATGTTGTTGATGGACAACAAGCTGCCGGCCGTGCCTGGCTGAGCATGCTGGGCGTCGACAACGGGTTGTGAGGTCATGGCTGGACTCCAGCTTCGATCTCGTTGAGTTGACCATCCTCAACCTGGTAGATGCCAGAGAATACGGTCCCGCGGTGGGAATCAGTGCTGAATTCCACCGTGCCGTCCCCGATGACTTCACCGGTATCAATGGGTCCCATGGTTTCTAAGGCTTCACGGATGTTAGGCCCGGTGAGGTCTTGCTCTTGTTCTAAGGTGTGCCGGATACCTTCGGACATCACGTGCATCGCGTACCAGCCCTGGACGAAGCTGACGACTTCTTCGCTTGGGTCCGAGCCTTGTTCTTCGAGGTATTCCACGATTGGTTCGTGTCCGGGCTTCTCAGCCGACAGGGGTGCAATGGGTTGGATCATCATGTGGCCTTCGGCAGCGTCTCCTGCAGAAGTCACAAACAGTTCACTGGAACACCAGTTCAGACACACGATGGTCTGATCACTGCCTTGGCTGTTAATGTCTCGGGCCAGCTGTGATGCTGGGGCTGCCACGTCTTGGACAATGATGTAGTCCGCATCGCTGACCTGGCTGAGCAGGCCGGTGAAGTTAGTGGTACCCGACGGAATGGGGTGCGAGGAGAACTCCAGATCCAGGCCTTCTTCCTCGACCCAGGCCTGACCGTCAGCCACCGGTGAGGTGCCAAATGGGGAGTCGTTGTGGAGTACCGCGACTGTGGCGCCGCTATCTTGTTCAGCGATCCAGTTCAGAGCGACTCGCATCTGGTCAGAGTAGGTTGGCGCGATCAAAAAGTTATACGGCGATTCTTCCACGTCGGTCAGTTCTTCGGAGAACGACCCGGAGATAAAGGGCAGTTCATCGTTAGCCACGCGTGTTCGCAGCGCTTCGGTGTCACCGGTGCCCCAGCCCATAATCGCGACCGCACCGTCATTGACGTACCGGCGGTAGAGGTCTTCCGCCTGGGGAATCTCATAGGCGTAGTCGTTGACGTCGGCTTCAATCATGCGGCCGTTGATACCGCCATTGTCATTGATGTAGTCGACGTATGCGACGATGCCCTCGCTGTAGGGCGCACCGACGTCACCGGTGGCTCCGGATTGGTCCATAATGGCGCCGATTTTGATCGGTTCATCGGATTCAGCCGAAGTGGCGTCGTCTCCCCCGCAGGCGGTCAGGAGCATGGCTGCGACCGCGACCGAGCCGGCAATTTTCCAGGTACGTGTGTTCTTCATGTCAGGTCCTTCGTTGTGTATGTGATGGATACAAGGGGGTGAGCAAAACTCGTAGGGTCAATATCGGAATGGCCAGAATCGGAAATATTCTTTGAGGCGCTCCCAAATCCTGTTCAGTCCTCGTGGTTCGAAGATCAGGAACACGATGATGGTCAGACCAAAGATTGCGTGTTCAAAGGCTGGGAGCTGCTGGCGTAGCGCGGGGGCAACCCCGCCGAGTTCATCGGCCATCATGCGGGTGAACACCGGCAGGAAGGTAATGAAGGTGGCCCCGTAGATGGACCCAGCCACAGAGCCCAGGCCGCCGACGATGATCATCGCCAGGTACTGGATGGAAACATCCAGGGTGAATCGTTCCCAAGAAATGATTTCCGTATAGTGCGCCATCAGGGCACCAGCCAACCCGACGAAACCGTTGGAGACCCCAAAGGCGGTGATCTTTGCCCGAGTCAGGTTGACTCCGATGGCTGAGGCCGCAATGTCTTGGTCTCGCACGGCCATAAAGGACCGTCCCACACCGGTGCGGAAAATATTGGTGGCAACCAGTGCCGCCAGGATCGTGATGATCAGTAAGATGACGTACCACTGCTGTTCGAAGTTGGCCCTGCTGAGACTGAAGCCAAACAGCTCCAGGCGCATGACATCGACGAATCCTCGGCCTTCGGTGAGCCAACCCCACCGACGGACCACAAAGATGATCACCATTTGGGAGGCTAGGGTGGCGATAGCGAGGTAGAGGCCTTTGAGGCGCAGGGCCGGGAGCCCGAAGATCATGCCCACGGCCGCCGTGAGTAACACGGCTCCAATGATTGAGAACAACACGGGCACGCCCAGCCGGTCGGTTAGGATCGCCGAGGTAAACGCTCCGACCGCCAAGAAGCCGCCTTGGCCCAGCGAAATCTGTCCGGTAAAGCCCACCAGGATATTCAGTCCGATCGCTCCGATCGAGGCGATCAGTGCGGTGTTGACCAGGGCCATCCAGTAGTTATCGAAGACCAGTGGAACCAGGATGAGCAGTACTGCGAGCACGATCATCCGGGTGATCTGCGGGGTGGTGTTCCACAGCCGAAGCTCTGATTTATATGAGCGGTGATACCGCCCGGTTTCTATCGCTGTAGCCATGGTCATCAAACCCTCTCAATTCGTTTCTCACCAAAGATGCCGTAGGGCCGGAACAACAGGATCAGTACCAGCACCACGTACGGCACGACCTCGGCGAGCCCTGGATCGAAATAGCCTGAGGTGAACTGCGTGATCAGTCCGATGGTCAGCCCCCCGACGATGGTGCCGGGCACAGAATCTAGACCGCCCAGAATCACGACGGGGAAGACCAGCAGGCCGAAGTTGACGATACCCATGTCCACGGTGGTCAGATCTGCCAGCAGTACCCCGGCGACCAGCGCGCTGACTGCGGCCAGTCCCCAGGACATGGTGAAGATTCGTCGGACCGAGATTCCGACCGTCATGGCGGCTTGCTCGTCGTCTGCCACAGCACGCATCGCGATGCCGTGTTTGGATTTTTGGAAGAACAACGTCAGCAGCGCCAGCACGATAGCTGCTACCGCTAGGACCCACAGTCTGTTGGCTGGAATGGTCCCTTCTAACACCGGTACCGCGCCGGTTGGAAAGATACTGGGCATAGACCGCGGTTGGGTGCCGAAGAACATTTGGACAATGGAACTCAACACGGCGGCCAGACCGATGGTGACCATGATGATCGAGATGTGACTCTGCCCGACCATCGGTCGCAGGATCAATCGCTCGACCAGCACACCGACGATGACGGCGACCACAACCCCAACCAACAGCGCAACAAGTATCGGCAGTTGAAACAACACAAAGGCGGTGTAGAAGGTGTAGGCCCCAATGAGCAGGAATTCACCTTGAGCAAAGTTGATCACACCGGTGGCTTTGTAGATGAGGACAAACCCCAAGGCTGCGAGCGCTAGGATAGCTCCCTCTGACAGGCCATAGATTAAGAGGACGAGAAACTGTGTCATAGTCGTGCGCTCCAGACTTTGCGCTGCTTCATGCCAGAGGGGATTTCAAAGTTGTGCAAATCGAAGATTTCTAGCGGAATAGGACGTTCCACGACCGAGCCGTCCTGATAGGTCACCGAAGAAGTCAGGGTGACGGTGTCAGAGCCGATGGCCAGAGCTTCGATCACGGGAGCGTATCGCTCAGCGATCACATTGCGACGGACCTTGCGGGTCCGGGTGATCTCGTCGTCATCAGCGTCGAACTGCTTATGCAGCAGCACAAATCGAGTCACGCGAATGTCTTCATTGAGATCTTCATTGGCACGGGCAATCTCGGTGGCGATGAGGTTGTATACCTCTGGTTTGGCGGCTAGATCGGCATACGTGGTGAACGATAAGCGCTCGTATTCGGCCCAGGCGCCAACGGTGGTCGGATCGATGGTGATGATCGCGTTGAGGCCTGGCAAATGTTGCTGATGCTCGGGGGCTTGTAGCTCATCGCTGGCAAAGATCACGGCCTCTTCGATATAGGGCGAGAATTTCAGCTTATTTTCGATGTAAGCATTGGAGTACAGGCTGCCATCGGGCGCGGTACGCACGTCTTTGAGACGGTCAATGACCACTAACTGACCATCCTCATCGAGATAGCCCGCATCACCGGTAGCTAACCAACCGTCGGGGCCAATGGCCTCGGCGGTCGCTTCCGGATTCCGGTAGTAGCCTTTGAACACTGACGAGGAGCGCAACAAGATCTCAGAATTTTCGCCCAGCTGCATTTCCGTATTTTCGATCGGCACTCCCACGGTGTCATATTTGACGCTATCGTCTCGGTGCACGACCGCGATGCCGGTGATTTCCGTTTGAC
>CALBOC010000065.1 GCA_937896705.1 uncultured Micrococcaceae bacterium
CCCAGAATGCGACGATCGCGGGTGGTGTGTACGTACCGCGAGGCGTAAATGACCGGGGAGCCGACATCCGGGATGAAGACCGCATCGTCGGTGGCGAGCTCATCAACCACCCGGGTGAGGTACTGCGGATGAATCGGCCGGGAACCGCGCGATGGTTTTGCTAGATCGTTGAGTTTGTCGCGGGTCTTTTGGTAATGCTCGCGCATCTTCGTTAGGTGCTTGGAGGACTTAGCCGGTTCCAGTAGCGCTGTCAGCTCGCGCATGGTGTCTTTGGCGGTGCCGACCAACGGCACGTCGACGGGGACCCGCTTGCCGATCTGTTCGCCCCGGTTGTCGATTTGAATCACCGGCACATCTGGATAAAACTGCCGGTAGGGCAAATCGGTGCCGATCATCAGCAAGGCTTCGGCCTCAATCATGGCCCGATACCCGGATGCGAACCCCAACAGCCCGGTCATGCCGACATCGTAGGGATTGTCGTATTCGACGTGTTCTTTACCGCGCATGGCGTGCACGATCGGCGCCTGAAGTCGTTCGGCAATGGTCAGTAATTCCTCGTGTGCGCCCTCGACACCAGCGCCGGCCAGGATCGTGACTTGTTTACAGCCATTAAGCAGTTCGGCGGCGCGCTCCAGCTCCTCGACGGCCGGCAGGATGCGGGACTTGGTGGGCCGAATGATTTCAGGTTCGGCATCCGGCATCTCGGTCAAGAACATCGAAGCACTGAGCACCAGGACGGCGACCCCGCGCTTTTCGACGGCCGACCGCATCGCGATCGTGAGCACCCGGGGTAATTGGCCGATGTCGCTGACGTGTTCGACGTAGACGCTGCACTCCCGAAAGAGCTCCTGCGGGTGGGTTTCCTGGAAGTATCCGGTGCCGATCTCTTCCGCCGGGATATGCGCTGCGAGCGCCAGCACTGGAACCCGCGAGCGCTGCGCATCATAGAGGCCATTGATCAGGTGGAGGTTGCCCGGACCAGCCGTTCCAGCGGTCACAGCCAACTCACCGGTCATAGCCGCTTCGGCCGAGGCCGCGAACGCGCCGGCTTCTTCGTGCCGAACGTTCATCCACTCGATGGTGGAGTCTTGAAGGGCGTCGGTGAAACCGTTCAGTGAGTCCCCGGCGATCCCCCAAATGCGTTCAATGCCGTTGGCTTCAAAGGTTGAGATGAAATGCTCTGCTACGTTTGCCATCGTTCCTCCGTCAGATCGATTGGCTCCCACGGTACCGGAAAGCGTTCTGACACCCAACGACTGGATTGCACCGCAGCACAGACTGTGGTGGCCACCTGGGCCAGGAAACCGTCCTGACCCAGGTGCAGCAGGTGTGTTAGACGGTTACGTTGGCGTCGAGCAGGTAGGTTTCGAAGTACTGATCAAAAGCTTCGAACTCATCCAGCGGCAGCACGTGGCCAATGTACTGGTCGGGACGAACGATGACGACCGCACCCTTAGACCGGTCGATGCCACGCAGTTGGTAAATGTCTTGAGTGGCTTCCAGACCGGGGATGGTGCCTAACAGCTGGCCGTTGGTTTGTTCGGCTGCGAAGACTTTTTCGTAGTCTTTGAGCTCGAACTTGCCCTTGGTGGGCTGCAATAACGGGTGGATGTCGTTGACGTCGACATCCAGGTGATGCGCCTGGGTGACCGCGTAGACGTCAAAGACCGCATCCGAGGCAGCATCGTTGGCGGTGAACCGGTTGATCGCACTGTTGGCATCGGTGCTCATCCGTTCACACCAGTTGGCCACGGTTGATTCGGAGCCGACACCGGATTCATCAGCGAATAAGTAGACGCGCCAGCGACCGTCGGCCTGGTGCACATGGCCCAGCTGCACTGGTTTGGCATCAGCCACCCGGAGGACCGGGGCCGAGTGGAAGCGGGTACCAATCTCAAAGCCGGTGGCCAGATCCTGGTGAGTATCTTCGCCGGTGAGGCGGGAGAATTCGGGCTGGTAGTGGGTACCGAACCCGGCGGTGAACTTGCCACCGCGCACGAACTGGTCCTGGACTTGTTGGGGTGTCACGGGCTCATCGGCATCACGAGAACCGACCATGCTGGACCAGCGGGTGTCATAATCAATGAGCTGTTGGGCGGTGACTTTGCGCTCGTGTTCGTAGGTGTGCAGCAGGCTCGGATGGGCCTGACCGCGCAGCACCGCACCGAGTTTCCATCCCAGGTTGAAGGTGTCTTGCATCGACACGTTCATGCCCTGACCGGCTTTGGCCGAGTGGGTGTGGCAGGCGTCGCCGGCGATGAAGATGCGCGGCTGGTTGGCGGCGCGCTCATCGTCATTGAGGTTGTCGAAACCATCAGCAATCCGCTGGCCGACCTCGTACACCGACCACCAGGCGACGTCGCGGACTTCGACGGTATAAGGGCTGAGGATGGCGTTAGCTTGATCGATAACCTGATCAACGGTGATGCGGTTGCGGAATTCGGCATCGTCTTCTGGCACGGCACCCATATCGGCGTACATGCGCACCAGGTAGCCACCTTCCCGCGGGATCAGGATCATCGAGCCGGCCTCGGAGCTGATGACAGCTTTTTTACGAATATCCGGGAAGTCGGTCACGGCCAGAATGTCGAGGACACCCCAGGCGTGGTTTTGTGCATCCCCGTGGAGCTGACGGCCGATGGATTTGCGCACGGCCGAGCCGGCGCCGTCACAACCGACAACATATTTGGCGCGCAGGGTGCGGGTCTGACCAGCGGTTGCTTCGGCAGTGGATTCGACGGTGACTTCGACCGGATATTCTTGGGTCTCATCCAGGGTTTGCGAAAGGTATTTCCACCCGTAGTCCACGCTGTGGCGTGAGGGTGTTTTGGCCGCATTATCAAACAGCAGTTCCTGCATGCGGGCTTGGTTGACGATCACGTGTGGGAATTCAGACAGGCCGTCGGCGACATCTTGGACGACCCCGGTGCGGGTAATGCCTTTGCCCGAGTCGGCGACCGACCAGAATGCGGTTTCGTTGACCCACAGGGCTTCGCTGAGCAAGGTATCGGCCAGGCCGAAGGCTTCAAACATTTCAACGGTTCGGCAGGCGACACCGTCTGCGTGGCCGCGAGCCAGCGGTTCGGTGCGCCGGTCGATCGTGCAGATGCTGACCTCAGGGAATTCGGCGAGTTGCGCCGTGAGCACGGCACCGGCCGGTCCGGTCCCCACGACCAGCACGTCGACCTGCTCTGGGAGCTCGTCGCCTGGCTGACGGTGGTCTGGGGCGGCCGGGGCGATCGTCGGGTCGCCGAAAGTATAGCCATTGAGGTGATATTGCATCTGATAAATCCGTTTCTTGCTCGGTGTTCTAGAACACGTTTCTTGATTGCAGACTATCTCTTTTCATGCGACTGCAGCAAATACCATGCTATATTTGCGGTGTGCGCAAATCACCGGACCGTATCGAAGCAATTCACCGTGCCCTGCAAGTCCTGAAACTCATGGCCTCGCAGGGCTCCGTGAGCGTATCTGAAGCCGCTGAGTATTTAGCGGTCAACCCCTCGACTGCGTCCCGGATTTTGACGACCATCGAAGCCGATGGCTTTGCGGTGCGCGGGGCCAAGCGACGCTACTACCCTGGTGCCAATGCCCTGCATTTCGGGCAGCCGCCGGTCATGCCGAAACTCTATGAGCGGTTGCGTCCGCACCTAGAACGGCTGTCCAGTCTGACGCACGAGACCGTGCACACCGCGACCTTGGTGGGGACCACGGTGCACCACAGTGATGCGAT
>CALBOC010000066.1 GCA_937896705.1 uncultured Micrococcaceae bacterium
AATGATCGGATCGAAACCGGCGGTGATCCCGCACCTGAGCGTTTGGGCCCACGGGGCGCTTCGAAAGGATACTGCGGCACCGGTGCCTGCTGCCGCGTCAACGTAAATTGTTGGATCGCCACCGGCCCGCCCATTTTTGCCTCCAAGTTACCGAAGGGAATTTCGGTCGCTCGAGCGACTTCTGGATCATCCAGCGCGACTGCTAACTGCTGATCAATCACCGAAATATTGTGTTCGGCCCCGAAGACCCCGGTCTCCACGGTTTCCGCCGGATACCCGTGGACCTCGACGGTCGTGCGATTCAGCCGTGCCTCATTACTGGCCCCAGTCAGGGCCGTGACCTTGTCGTGTTGATGCTCGATGTGTACAAAGTTTGTTGAGAGATCGTCGGTGGTCCGGTGGCCCGTCGGGGCCGCAACCGTGAGCGCGTCCGAAACCTCATATTTTCCCGTGACCTTCTTGCTCAGTGCCACATTCATCGCGTGCATCCCGCCTTGGCTATATCCCATCGGAATGATCTTCGCTCCGGCCGGGACGCCGGCTTGGACGAGCATCTGTAACGTGGCTTCCTCGATGTGTGCCGAATCGGCAGCGACGGCTTCAACCACTCCGGTCGCACCAAACGCTGCATCATCCTGGAGCATCCCCAGTGGGCCACTGTCATCGCCTAACGGTGTGGTGCCGGGATACATCACCGCATACGCGTCAGAGCCGTCCGGTTGACCAATCCGAGCGATCGTCACCGTATCGGCTTCATGGGCGTAGTCTTCCAATAGGCTCATGGCCTGCATCGAACCGTCCGTCCCGAGGTTGTCACGAGCCTGCCAGCCATCCGCTGTAGGTTGCGACGTCACATTGTCAACGTCATAGGGCGCTAACCGCATCAGCCCTGCGTGCTGCAAGGCATGAGCCAACATGCCGTAAGTTCGCTGCGAGGGGTCGACATCCCAGAGGCTTTCCTCCAGCCCAAACATCCACCCGATGGTGTGTCCGATCGCAAGCTTTGCGCCCGGCGCCGTCCCATCCAGCGTAGTAAAGGCGGCTTCAACCGGAGCCCACGCGTAGGTATTGGCACCACGGATCGCGATTTCATACATGTCGTTGGAGACGTTCATGCTTGTGGTGAGGCCAAGAATGCTCAGCACAACGGCTGTGGGGGTCACCGCGAGGTCCACCAGATTCGAGATGTGAGCTTCGGCTTCCAGATAGCCTTCGACCGCGTATTCGACACCTGTGGTCAGCGCTTGTACTTCAGCCCGCATGGCGATCAGCCCGGTTGAAATGCCCACCGTATTGGCCCCGATGATTGGGCCCTGCGGGGTCATAATGGTGATGCCCGCCAGGAGTCCGCCGGCTGCGGCGGCGTCACCGGCCAACCGCATGGTGTGTTCAGTCGCCTCCCGAAGCCGGGCTGCACCCAAGCTAAGCTCATCCAGATTTGCGCGCCAGTGTGTTGGCCCGCCGGTCACTGTGGCACTCATACGCACACCTGCGCAATCGCACCGGACGCAACATCCCCCATTGCGGCCCGCGCGGTCGCAAGCAGGGACTGCAGACTGGCAATCATCGTGCGCAGCTCATCGATACCCTGGCCCGCAAGCCGTGCAGTCTCTTGGGTCAGATCCGCTAAATGCTGGGCTTGGCTCTGCCGGTCGCTCACCGCAGTCCGGAAGGCCTCCCCGGCCGGAGAATGCCACTCCATGGTTAAAGTAGCACCCAGCTGACGCTGCACATCCTCAATCCCCGCGGTCACCGCCCGCAACTTGGCCACGAGTTGCTCTAACACTTCGATCTGGGTTGCCAGAGCGTTCAGTCCCGCCTGTGCAATCGAGGGACTCGACACGAACTGTTGGACCGCTTGAGATGCCATCTCACAGGCTCCTTGTGCCACCAGACTCATCCCGGGACCGATCTCCGACATCGAGGGGATCTCAACCATGAGCATCAGCTTCCTCCTTTGCAGCCGCCCACCTGCCTGTCATGCGCTCTAGCGTAAGAACTCAATCGGTGGGAGGGGCCAGGCTGAGTCGAAGCTGTGGACAAGCGCGATTGGCGCAGCTAAATGTGGAAAAGGCTAGGCCAGATGTGTCACGGGCCTGACATTGATCGGCGACTTGTCGCTGCCAGTGGCAGAATAAGGGGCATGACTGAAAATATGCGCGTGCGTTTGGCTGAGACAGATATCCCCCTGGGCCCCTTGGATGGTCGCTACCGTGGTTATGTAGCAGATTTAGTGGACCACCTCTCTGAGGCAGCCCTGAATCGCAACCGCGTGCACGTCGAAGTCGAGTGGTTTATTCACTTGGCCGACGGCATCGTGGTCCCCGGCCTGCAGCGTCTCACCGATGCACAGCGCGACGGGCTGCGCGCCATCGTCACCGAATTCGATGAGAACTCCGTGGCCGAACTGGCCGAAACCGAAGCGGTCACCGTCCACGATGTCAAAGCTGTCGAATACTTCATCGCCAACCGCCTTGAAGGCCTGGGTCTTGGTCATCTGAGCTCGCTGGTGCACTTTGCCTGCACGTCTGAAGACATCAACAACCTGTCCTATGCGCTGGGTGTGCGCGACGCGGTCCAGGACGTCTGGCTGCCCGCCGCTCACAAGATGGTCGAATCCATCGCAGAAGTCGCGAAGGCCGCTATCGACACCCCGATGCTGTCACGCACCCACGGCCAACCGGCCACCCCAACCACCCTGGGCAAAGAGCTTGCGGTCTTTGTGCACCGCTTGAACCGTCAGCTGCGCCGCATTGCAGCACAGCAGTACCTGGGCAAAATCAATGGCGCGACCGGAACCTACGCGGCTCACGTGGCTGCGGTCCCGCACGCCAACTGGCCGGTCATCGCCCAAGACTTCGTTGAAGGGCTGGGGCTGACCTTCAACCCGTTGACCACTCAGATCGAAAATCACGACTGGATGTCAGAACTCTACGATGACATCGCGCGTTTCAACCAGATCCTCCACGGCTTCTGCGTCGATGTCTGGAGCTACATCTCGATCGGCTACTTCGCGCAGATTCCGGTTGCTGGCGCGACCGGTTCCTCGACCATGCCGCATAAGGTCAACCCGATCCGTTTTGAAAACGCCGAGGCCAACCTCGAGCTGTCCAACGCCCTGCTCAACACCCTGGGCTCCACGCTGATTGAGTCCCGCTGGCAGCGCGACCTGACCGACTCGACCTCGCAGCGCAATATCGGTGTGGCACTCGGCCACTCGGTCTTGGCACTGCAAAACGTCACCCGCGGGATGGGACAGCTGGATGTCGCCGAAGATGCACTGGCGGCCGATCTTGATAGCAACTGGGAGGTCCTGGGTGAAGCCATCCAGACCGTGATGCGCGCAGAGGCCATCGCCGGCGTTGAAGGCATGGATAACCCGTATGAGCGTCTCAAAGATCTCACTCGTGGCCAGCGCGTTGATGCCGCACGGATGCGGGAATTTGTTGGTGAACTCGGTCTGCCGGAAGCCGCCGAACAGCGCCTCAAGGACCTTACCCCGCACACTTACACCGGGCTAGCCGCCGATTTGGCTCGCGAACACCTCGAGAACTAAACCAGCCCACTCTGTAAGAAAAAGCCTCGGGGCAGACATCTAGACTGTCTGCCCCGAGGCTTTGGTGACTTAACCAGTCGCGCCCGGCCGCATGGCTGGGTGCGCGAACTCGGTCGAGATCCGAATGTTCACCACGGCCACCCCATCGGCGCCGCTGCTCAACCACTGAGCAAAGTCGTCAAGGTCTTCCATGGTGTCGACGGTGATACCCACGCCGCCCATGGCTTGCCCGACCGCAGCGAAGTCCATATACGGTAAATACATCGCGCTTGGATCGGCACCTTGAACCGCATATTGATGGATTTCGGCCCCGTATGCTGCGTCATTGAAGACGATCACCGCACCGCGATCGGTCTGGTTGATGAAAGTACCCAAGTCGGCCAGTGCCATTTGGCCGCCACCGTCGCCTGAAATACAGACGGTGAATTTCTCCGGGCTTCCCGCTGAGGCGCCGACGGCGGAGCCGAACCCAAGACCAATGGATTGGAAGGCCGTGCCAACCGCAATGAGACTGGCCGGATCTGGAATCTCGAAGCGTTCTCCAATCCAGGTGACAAAATGGCCGCCGTCCAGCACGATCTGGCGATTCGTCGGCAGAATCGCGTTCAGTTTCGCTGCCACGTGGCGTGGATTCAGCTGCCCGTCGGTCCCGTAGACCGGTTCGTGATCGAGCGTATCCCGAGCGATGAGTGCGGCCAATTCTTGACGGTAGGAGGATGGCCGCGGCTGCAGCGACTCGACGGCGTGCAGCAGTCTGGGCAACGCGTCAGTCAAGTCCGCGAAGACCGTTTGTGCGGTCGGCAGTGTCAGGTTCCACTTATCGCTCAGATCAATCCGGTACATGTTGTCAGTACCGAATAGATCGCCCTTCCGGGTCTGGAACGCGTTGCTGGTGGCACCCAAGATGAGCACCATGTCTGCGGCCTGCACGGCTGGCAGCTTGTGTTCCGGAGTGAAACCACCGGCGATGCCCAGGCTATGCTCCGAGCCAGTGACATGAGATGCGGTCAGTGAATGCATAAACACTGCACCGACTGCGTCACCGAGTTGGCGTGCAAGCGGGCCGGTGCCGGTCCGGACCACACCACCGCCGGTCAGGATCAGTGGCCGCTGGGCTGTCACCAGCGCGTGGGCGATCAGGTTTAACTGCTCGTCGGAGGCAGTCGGCTGCGCAATGGGTTCATATGCCTCGGGTGACGCACCATCGCCTGCGGGGAGGTGTCCCAGGTCGTAGGGCACCAACACCATGACCGGTTCTTGCCCATCTTCAGCCATATCAAAAGCCCGCGTAAGCGTCGTGGTGACATTATCGGCGCTGATCGTCAGCACCGGAATGTTCAGCCCCACGGTCACGGTCTGCTGATCGATATCGAAGGGGCGCCGCCCCGTCGAAGGCGCGTCACCCACCACGACCACCATCGGGGTCCGTGCCAACTGAGCTTCCGCCAAGCCGGTGGCCATATTGGTAAATCCCGCCCCGTAGGTTGCCGTCGCCACCGCGAGTTTGCCGG
>CALBOC010000067.1 GCA_937896705.1 uncultured Micrococcaceae bacterium
TCTGAAAAAGAAGAAGACGCTGGTTTTACCAATAACTGGAAAGACCCAGCGGAAATGAAAAGCATTCTCAACGACGCCTTCGACGGTGCGATGCGCGGTCGGACGATGTACGTCGTTCCATTCGTGATGGGCCCGCTTGATGCCAAAGACCCCAAATACGGGGTGGAGATCACCGACAGCCCATATGTCGTGTTGTCCATGCGCATCATGGCTCGTATCGGCACCGATGTGCTGGACAAGATGTCCGAAACCGAAGCGTTCTTCGTACCAGCGCTGCACTCTGTGGGCTCGCCTCTGGAGAACGGCCAGCAAGACGTTACATGGCCATCCAATGACACCAAGTGGATTGTGCACTTCCCAGAAGAGCGCTCCATCGTCTCCTATGGCTCCGGCTACGGGGGGAACGCCCTGCTTGGCAAGAAGGCCTACTCGCTGCGCATTGCCTCCGCAATGGCGCGCGACGAGGGCTGGATGGCCGAACACATGCTCATCCTGAAGCTGACCAGTCCCGAAGGTAAGTCCTACACCATCACCGGTGCCTTCCCCTCGGCCACCGGTAAAACGAACCTGGCGCTCATTGATCCCACGCTCGAGGGCTGGAAAGCCGAGACCCTCGGGGATGACATCGCCTGGATCACCCCGGATGACAATAACGAACTGCGCGTGGTGAACCCAGAATACGGTTTCTTTGGTGTGGCACCCGGGACCGGTTGGCACACCAACCCCAACGCCATGCGCGCGATCGCCAAGGGCAACACCCTCTTCACCAACGTTGCGCTGACCCCCGAGGGTGGCGTCTGGTGGGAAGGCCTGACCAAAGAAAAACCAGCACAGCTCACCGACTGGTTAGGTAATGACTGGACTCCGGACTCCGAGACGCCAGCAGCTCACCCGAACTCACGGTTCTGCACTCCCATCGATCAGACAGACATGCTGGCCAAGGAGTACTACGACCCAGAAGGCATCAAACTCGATGCCATCCTGTTCGGCGGTCGACGTGACAACGCCATCCCGCTGGTCACCGAGGCACGCTCCTGGCAAGACGGGGTGTTCAAAGGCGCCACCTTGTCATCAGCGCAAACCGCTGCCGCCGAAGGTACCGTCGGTGTGGTCCGTCGTGACCCGATGGCCATGCTGCCGTTTATCGGCTACGCGGCCGGGGACTACGTCCAAAACTGGTTGGACATGGAAGACAAGGTCGGCACCGAGAACATGCCGCAGATCTTCTTGGTCAACTGGTTCCGTCGAAACGACCAGGGCAAGTTCTCTTGGCCCGGTTTCGGCGAAAACTCTCGCGTACTGAAATGGGTCGTCGAACGGCTCGAGGGCAAGGGCGACGGCGTGGAAACCCCCATCGGGGTTGTGCCGACCGAAGACGCGCTCGATCTGACCGGCTTGGATATCTCGCAAGAGAACCTGCTGAACTCGATCGCATTTCACGCCGAGGAGTGGCACGACGAAATCCCAATGATCGAAGAATGGTTCGAAAAATTCGGTGACAAGCTCCCAGCAGCTATGTCAGAAGAACTTGAGGGCCTCAAAAACCGCCTGGGTCTGAAGTAGTATTTCCCCATCTCGTCAACCGGGTCTGCATTTGCGGGCCCGGTTGACTAGGTTAACACCATG
Organism: uncultured Micrococcaceae bacterium; assembly: GCA_937896705.1. Taxonomy (GTDB): domain Bacteria; phylum Actinomycetota; class Actinomycetes; order Actinomycetales; family Micrococcaceae; genus Yaniella. Next base: position 1,627 of record CALBOC010000067.1, read on the forward strand.
GCATTACGCGATGAAGCAACCCAGGTCCTATCCGAACTCGTTGGTCGGCCAGCTGATTTCCATAAGGGACAATACGAAGCGATCGAAGCAATCGTCGCCAATCGGCAACGCGGACTGGTGGTGCAACGAACCGGCTGGGGTAAATCCGCGGTGTACTTTGTGGCCACCGCCCTGCTGCGTCGCCAAGGCCACGGTCCCACACTGATCATTTCACCGCTGTTGGCGCTGATGGCAGATCAGGTCGCAGCAGCCGAACGTGCCGGGATTCGCGCTGAATCGATCAACTCGGCCAACGCTGCTGCCTGGGATGACATCACCCACCGGTTGGCAGCAAATGAGATCGATGTGCTGCTGATCTCCCCGGAACGTCTCAACAACCCCGCGTTTCGACAAACCCAACTACCCGACCTGCTCGAGCGGTTGGGGTTATTGGTCATCGATGAGGCACACTGTATCTCCGACTGGGGGCACGATTTCCGGCCCGATTATCGGCGCATCGGTGGAATCATCGAAGACCTCGACACTCCTATTCTGGCGACCACGGCCACGGCCAATCAGCGGGTCGTAGACGATGTGCTAGAACAACTCGGCGACGATGTCTTCCTCACCCGCGGGCCACTGGCACGGTCATCGTTACGACTGTCGGTGCTGCCCATGGCCGACTCACCCGCGCGCATCGGGTGGCTGATCGACCATATCGGGGGGTTTGAATCCTCGGGCATCATTTACACCTTGACGGTTGCCGCGGCCGAAGATATCGCCGCCGCGCTGCAAGCTGCTGGCCACAACGTCGCGGCCTATACCGGCGCGACCGCCCCGGAAGAACGCACCGAACTAGAACAAGCACTCAAAGACAACAGGGTCAAAGCCCTGGTGGCGACCTCAGCTTTGGGGATGGGATTCGATAAGCCCGACCTGGGGTTCGTGGTGCACTTTGGCGCACCCGCATCACCGGTGTCCTACTACCAGCACATTGGACGTGCCGGTCGTGGCACCGATCACGCCGAGGCCATTCTGCTGCCGGGTGCCGAGGACGAACGCATCTGGGAATTTTTCGCCACCGCCTCAATGCCAGACGAAGCCACAGCCCACGCTGTCCTGGAAGCAGCCACCCAACCGCTGTCGGTCCCTGCCCTGGCCGCGCGCGTGGATCTGACCCCCACCAGGCTCGAACTACTACTGAAAATTCTGGCCGTTGACGGTGCGATGCAGCGGGTTCAAGGCGGCTGGCAGGCCACCGGAGAGCCCTGGCACTACGATGCGCAGCGCTACGAGCACGTCGCAGCCCAGCGCGTGGCCGAACAGCAACTCATGCTCGACTATCAGGCCACAAAAACATGCCGCATGCGATTTCTATCGGAGACCCTGGATGACCCCTACGCCCAAGACTGCGGTCGATGCGACAACTGCGCGGGCCCGTGGCACACCACTGACATCTCCGATGCTGCACGCAACCAGGCCCAACAGGTGCTCTCCCGGCCCGGGGTGGAGCTCGCCCCGCGGCGCATGTGGCCCACCGGGCTGCACAACCTGGGCATACAACTCAAAGGCAAGATCAAACTCCAGGCCGAACCAGGGCGCGCCCTGGCACGTTTGACAGACCTGGGATGGGGACCGACGCTGCGGGAGCTACAAGACCCGGAGACCCCCGATGCAGCCGTGCCAGACCGTCTGGTCAAGGCCGTCGTCGAGGTATTGGCCGATTGGGACTGGGCACAACGACCTGTCGCAGTCGTGGCCATGCCGTCACCGAACCGACCACAACTGGTCACCAGCTTGGCGCAGTCCATCGCTAAGATCGGCCAGCTGCCCTACTTGGGTGCACTGGATTGGCACGGACCGGTCCCAGTACCTGCGGCCAACAGCGCGTTCCGGTTGGCCCAGGTGTGGCAACGTTACAGCGTGCCGGACCAGTTACGGCAAGACCTCGCTCAGGCACCGCAGCCCGGACCGGTATTTCTCGTCGATGATTTTGCGGCGACCAAGTGGTCTGTGACCGTGGCCGCCGTGAAGCTGCGCGAGGCCGGTGCTCCCGGGGTCCTGCCACTGACGCTGGGCACCGTCTAAGAACGGATAATCGCCAGCACGGTATCACGTAACCACTCCATCGTGGCCACATCGGGTGCTTCGGCGTTGAAGCGCAACAGCGGCTCGGTATTGGATGGCCGAATATTGAACCACCACGAACCGTCTGCGGCTTCAATCGTGGTCCCGTCCATGGTCTTGAGCACGGTCTCCACCCCGGCGTCGAATTCGGCCACGACTTTTGCGATGGTCGCAGCCTGATCATCGACGCGCGAGTTAATCTCTCCGGAGGCCACATACGGACTGTATTCGGCCGCCAATGTAGAAGCCGGGGCTTGCGTGGCACCCAGCATGGCTAGGACATGCATGGCCGCCAACATCCCGGTGTCGGCGTTGAAGAAGTCGCGGAAATAATAGTGCGCTGAGTGCTCGCCACCGAAAATCGCTGCGTGTTCGGCCATATAGGCCTTAATGAACGAGTGGCCCACCCGAGTCTCGATGGCGCGACCACCTGCTGCTTCGACCACTTCGGAGACCACTTTCGAGGTGATGAGGTTATAAATAACCACCGGGGTCGTTTCCCCGGCGTCTTGGGCTCGGGCGATTTCCCGCACCGCAACCATCGCGGTAATAGCTGACGGTGAGATCGGTTCGCCGCGCTCATCGACCACAAAACACCGGTCTGCATCTCCGTCAAACGCCAGGCCGATGTCTGCGTTGTGCTCCCGAACCGCGGCCTGGAGATCCACCAGGTTTGCCGGTTCGATCGGGTTGGCCGGGTGATTCGGGAACGTGCCGTCTAATTCGAAGTACAGCGGAATAATCTCGATGGGTAGCGCCTCAAGCACTCGATCACCCAGCACCGCCGGGGTCGTGTACCCGGCCATTCCATTGCCGGCGTCGACCACAACTTTCAGCGGCCGGATAGCAGAAAGATCCACCAGCGACCGCAAATACTCGGCATAAGCGGTCAGGGTATTTTGCTGCCGCACCGTCCCCGGCGTCTGAACACTAGTGACGCACTCGGCGTCCAAATATCCCTGCGCCAGGCGTTGAATATCGGCCAGCCCGGTATCCGAGGAAATCGGGACCGCTCCGGCTCGGGTCATCTTGAGACCGTTATACCCGGCGGGGTTATGCGAGGCAGTAAACACCACACCGGGGGCCTCAAACACCCCGGAGGCATGGTACAACATATCGGTGGAAATCAACCCCAGCTGCACCACATCGGCACCCGCAGCTGCAGCCCCACGAGTAAACGCGGCCACGTAATCTTCGGACGAGGGGCGCATGTCACCGCCCACCAACACCGTAGTCGCATCGGTAACCTCAACAAAGGCGAACCCGATGGCAAGTGCGGCATCCGAATTTAACGTGTGGTCTTCAATACCGCGAACGTCATAAGCTTTGAAACT
>CALBOC010000068.1 GCA_937896705.1 uncultured Micrococcaceae bacterium
CCATGCTCTATACGATTTTTTCCAACGTCGTCATCGCAGGCGTTGAAGACCCAGTTCTGCGCGAGGGTTTACGCGACGAAGACGTCACCCCCGGCATCCTTGGCTTCTTAGCCACCTTTGCCTTTGTTCTGGTGGCCATCGTGGTGTTTCGCATCATGATCCGCCAGATCCGTCGCGTCAAACTTCGCTCAACCACGGCCGAAGACATGCTGGTGGAGCGCAACCAGCCGCATCTGAAGCCAGAAGAGCGTCAGCGGTCGGAAGTCGATGAACTGGAACAGAGCCAAACCGAAGTGCTGCGCAAAAAATATCCCGGATACCTGGATATGCCAACCCTGGAGGCCAAAGAACCCGACTCCGGTCGCAAAGACTAGGGCGCACTAGCGCATGGCCACTTCACCCCTGGGGGCGCTGCGAGTCCCTGACGTCGTCTACCGGTTCTACGAACGACGGCTGGCACGAAGCCTCGACAATCATCCGCTCCCGGGACATATCGGTGTGGTCCTAGACGGCAACCGCCGCTGGGCCAAACAATCCGGAGCTTCGACCGCCTACGGTCACCAGGTCGGGGCCGAAAAGATCCACGAGTTTTTACACTGGGTCGCCGAATTCAACATCCCCGTGGTGACCCTATACATGCTCTCAACCGAGAACCTCAACCGAGATAAAGCCGAACTCGAGCCCCTGATCCGGATCATCGCCAATACCTTGCGAAAACTCGGTGGCGGTCTGGCCGACGGCACGCCGTTGAAAGTTCACCCGGTGGGTGACGACAGCATTTTGCCGCCAGACTTGGCCGAGCTATTACACGAAACCGCAGAAGCCACCAAAGACCATCAAGGGGTCCACGTCAACGTCGCGATCGGGTACGGCGGGCGTGAAGAAATCGTGGATGCCGCCAAGTCGTATCTCACCGACGCATCTGAGGCCGGTTACACGCTGGCTCAAGCCATTGAAAGTCTTGACGTCGATGCGATCTCCGATCGGCTTTATACCCGCGGTCAACCCGACCCTGATCTGGTCATTCGAACCTCCGGAGAACAACGACTTTCTGGGTTCTTAATGTGGCAATCGGCCTATTCCGAATTCTATTTTTGCGAGGCGCTCTGGCCGGCGTTTCGGCGCGTGGATTTTCTGCGCGCACTGCGAGACTACGCAACCCGGCATCGCCGCTTCGGCGCATAACCACGGGCTTATCCACACAGGTCGGTGATTTTCACCCGGTAGGACCACCGGTTAGCTAAGGTGACATACGTGATCCACTTGCTCAGCCAGGACACCGCGTCCAACACCTTGGCACTGCTACCCGCTCTCCTCCTGGGAGTAGGGCTGGTCTGGTTTGTTGTGTGCGCCGTCGTCCTGTTCGTCGTGGACCTCCAACAACACCGGTTGCCGAATCGCTGGACCGGTCTACTCTTCGGCGGTGCCGCTATCTTTTTGCTGGCCAGCACGCTGACAGCACCAGAAGAGTCAGCGCTGTCGGGTCGCTGGCTCCCCACAATCATCGGATCGCTGAGCTATCTGACGGTGATGTTCGTACTGCATATTCTCACGCGGGCCGGTATCGGCATGGGCGACGTCAAACTTGCGGCCGGATTGGGTCTCTACACCGGGTTTATCGGTGTCGAAGCACTGGTCGCAGGTTTCGTGCTGGCCTTCCTGTTCGGAGGCGTGCAGGCGATCTTCCTGATGATGTTTCGGGGCGCCAAGAGGTCGACGCGGATCGCGTTCGGCCCCGCTATGCTGGTGGGCTGCGCGGCCGCATTGCTTATGTAACTCACGTGGTCAGACAGCTACACTGCAATAGGCTCAACGATTCACCAGGGGAGTACATTATGCGTCTTGCGGTCATTGGTGCCGGTATTGCGGGATTAGTCGCGGCCGCGAGTCTGCAACGCGACGGCCATGATGTCACCGTCTACGAACAGCGCGAAGAGCCCAACGCTGACGGCGCTGGCCTGACGCTATTTGGTAATGCCTTCACCGCCCTCGACGCGGTGGGCCTGGGTGATACGGTCCGCGCGATCTCCGATAACACCCTGCCGACATTGCGCACCGGACAGCGCACCCCTGATGGCACGTGGCTCACGACCATCCCGGCGCAAACCGTCGGACAGTTACACAGCGTGCACCGAGTGACACTCCACGAGACGCTGTTAGGCCTGTTGAGGTCCGGGACGGTTCGCACGGCAGCACCGGCACTGGTTGATGCTGCTGGTTCCGGGCACGTGGAAGTTGCCGCAGACACCTCGGAGACCTTCGATCTGGTGTTAGCCGCCGATGGATTACGCAGTCGCAACCGGCAACAACTAGGTCTGGACACTGGGCTCCGATACTCGGGCTACACCGCCTGGCGCGGGGTGACCCAGCCTGGGACAGTCGATCTCGCCGGGGCGGCCGCCGAAACCTGGGGTAGCGGGAGCATCTTCGGGATTGTGCCCCTCCCGGAGAACAGCATGTACTGGTTTGGCACCCTGAACCAGCCGGCAGGACAACACTTCGCCAACGAGCATGCCGCAGCTGCAGAGACATTCGCCGGATGGCACCACCCGATCCCCGAAGCGATCGCCGCCACCGCGCCAGACGCAGTTATCCGACACGACATCTACGACCTGCAGAGCCTGCCGAAAACATTTGGGCGGGGCCGAACGGCACTGGTGGGCGATGCAGCCCACGCGATGCTACCCAACCTAGGCCAAGGTGCCGGTCAAGGCATCGAGGACGCCGTGACGCTCACCTTGTTACTGCGTGCCCGGCACGATCAGCCGCTTGAACGTATCCTGGCACGATACTCGGCCCTCCGTCGGCGACGGACCCTGATCCTGTGGCGCCAGTCGCGTCTGATGGCCCGGGTGGCGCAGGCCTCCGGGCCGGTCGTAGCGCGCGCGAGGAGCCTCGGGATGCGTTTAGTCCCGGCGTCGATCATCGGCTCGGCGAGCCAACGATTCCACCGGTGGGAGCCCCCTGCCCATTAAACACCGGATCCCCGCTCGATGGCGGGGATCTCAGCGTTAGAAGACAGTGTTAGCTTGGGCGAGTCATTGACATTGGGTCGAGTGCTTCGTCCAGCTGAGCTTCCGTGATGTCACCACGCTCGACGTACCCTAAGGCGATGGTCGCTTCACGAACCGTGATCTTTTCTGCCACGGCGTGCTTGGCGATTTCTGCTGCGGCTTCGTACCCGATGATCTTGTTCAGCGGGGTCACAATCGATGGGGAAGCACCGGCGAGGAAGGCGGCACGTTCGACGTTGGCTTCCAGGCCGTCGATCATCTTATCGGCCATCACACGTGAGGAGTTGGCCAGCAACCGGATCGATTCCAGCAGGTTCGAGGCCATCACGGGGATCCCGACATTGAGTTCGAAAGCACCATTGGTTGAGGACAGTGAAATCGTGGTGTCGTTGCCGATGACCTGAGCGCATACCATCGAGACGGCTTCGACGATGACCGGGTTGACCTTGCCGGGCATAATCGACGAGCCTGGCTGCAGGTCTGGGATATAGAGTTCGCCCAACCCGGTATTCGGACCCGAACCCATCCAGCGCAGATCGTTGTTGATCTTCAACAGAGAGTAAGCGATATTGCGCAACTGACCGGACGCTTCGACCAGACCATCACGGTTAGCTTGAGCTTCGAAGTGGTTGCGCGCCTTGGTAATGGGCAAACCTGACTGTTCGGCCAGGACTTCCACAACCCGCTCGGAGAACCCGCGTGGCGTGTTGATCCCGGTGCCCACGGCGGTGCCACCCTGCGGGACTTCGGCCACGCGTGGCAGCGAGGAGTCGATGCGTTCAATACCGTAACGAACCTGGGCGGCATAGCCACCAAATTCTTGGCCCATGGTCACCGGGGTGGCATCCATGAGGTGGGTGCGGCCGGCTTTGACGACATCGGCAAACTCTACGGCCTTGCGTTCCAGTGACTCGGCCAGGTAGGCCAGCGCGGGTTTGAGATTATTGATCAGCGCGTTGGTAACAGCCACGTGCACCGAGGTCGGGAACACATCGTTGGAGGACTGCGAGGCGTTGACGTGGTCATTCGGGTGCACCGTTGCATCCGAGCCCTTGGCCTGCAGCGACTGGTTGGCCAGGT
>CALBOC010000069.1 GCA_937896705.1 uncultured Micrococcaceae bacterium
ATGTCAAAGCCGAGTTCATGAACTACAACACCGGCGAAATCAAACAGCAGACCGTCTTCATGGGTGATTTCCCCCTCATGACCGATGAAGGTACCTTCATCATTAATGGCACAGAACGTGTCGTGGTCTCCCAGTTGGTTCGTTCCCCGGGCGCATACTTCGAGCGCAGCCCAGATAAAACAACTGACAAAGACATCTACACCGCCCGCATCATCCCATCGCGTGGGGCTTGGTTCGAACTCGAAATTGACCGTCGTGACCAAGTATCGGTCCGACTCGATCGCCGTCGTAAACAACCAGTCACCGTGCTACTCAAAGCGCTGGGCTGGACTGAAGCTCGCATTCGCGAAGAATTCGGCCAGTACGACTCCATGATGCTCACCCTGGAAAAAGACGGCATTGCCAACCAGGAAGAAGCACTCAAAGACATCTACCGCAAACTGCGTCCGGGTGAACCCGTTTCGGTCGACTCCGCGCAGAACCTGCTGGCTAACCTCTACTTCACCGAGCGGCGTTACGATCTGGCGAAAGTTGGTCGTTACAAACTCAACCGCAAACTGGGTGTCGACGCCCCACTGGGCGATCCTTCTTCGCTGGTCCTCACCGAAGAAGACGTCACCCAGATGGTGCACTTCATTGCCGCACTGCACAACGGTGACTCCAAGATCAAGGGCACCCGCAAGGGCGAAGAAGTCGACGTGCCAGTCGAGGTCGACGATATTGACCACTTCGGGAACCGTCGTATCCGCGCGGTCGGTGAGCTCATTGAAAACCAAATCCGTACCGGCCTGTCCCGTATGGAGCGTGTGGTTCGTGAACGCATGACCACCCAGGATGTCGAAGCCATCACGCCGCAGACGCTGATCAACATCCGCCCGGTTGTGGCAGCCATCCGCGAGTTCTTCGGAACCTCGCAACTGTCCCAGTTCATGGACCAGGGCAACCCGCTGGCCGGTCTGACGCACAAGCGTCGTCTATCAGCGCTTGGTCCAGGTGGTCTGTCGCGTGACCGTGCCGGCATGGAAGTCCGTGACGTGCACCCATCGCACTACGGTCGGATGTGCCCCATTGAAACTCCGGAAGGTCCCAACATTGGGCTAATCGGTTCGATGGCCACCTATGGCCGCATCAACGCCTTTGGTTTCATCGAAACCCCGTACCGCAAAGTCGTGGACGGTCAAGTCACCGATCAGGTTGAATACCTGACCGCTGACGACGAACTGCACGTGCAGATCGCCCAGGCCAACGCGGTACTCAACGACGATGGCACATTTGCCGAAGAGCTGGTCATGTCACGTCAGCGTGGCGGTGACGGTGAACCAATCCTCGCCGAGCCATCCGATATCGACTACATGGATGTGTCGCCACGTCAGATGGTGTCGGCTGCAACCGCGCTGATTCCATTCCTGGAGCACGACGATGCCAACCGCGCCCTGATGGGTGCCAACATGCAGCGTCAGGCCGTGCCCCTTATTGAATCCGAAGCACCACTGGTCGGTACCGGCATGGAGAAGCCCATCGCCATCGATGCGGGAGACTCAATCATCGCGCAGAAACCCGGTGTAGTAACCGAAGTTGCTGCCGATCTCGTCACCGTAATGGAAGACGAAGGCACAACCCGCCACTACCCGGTCATGAAATTCTCGCGCTCAAACCAGGGCAACGCCTACAACCAAGTAGTCCGCGTTTCCGAGGGTGACCGCGTGGAATACGGTTCGGTGCTGGCTGACGGCCCATCAACGCAGAACGGTGAACTGGCTCTTGGTAAGAACCTGCTCGTAGCATTCATGCCGTGGGAAGGTCTGAACTTCGAAGACGCCATCATCGTTTCGCAGCGCATGGTTTCTGATGACGTGTTGACCTCGATTCACATCGAAGAATACGAAGTCGATGCTCGCGACACCAAACTTGGTGCCGAAGAGATCACTCGCGACATTCCAAACGTCTCAGACGAAGTGCTGGCACAACTGGATGAACGCGGCATCATTCACATCGGTGCTGAAGTCGAAGCCGGCGACATTCTGGTCGGTCGTGTCACCCCGAAGGGTGAAACCGAACTGACCCCGGAAGAACGACTGCTTCGTGCGATCTTTGGTGAGAAATCCAAGGAAGTCCGTGACACCTCGTTGAAGGTACCCCACGGTGAATCCGGAACCGTTATTGGTGTTCGCATCTTTGACCGTGACGAAGACGACGATCTGCCAGCAGGTGTCAACCAGCTGGTCCGCGTCTACGTTGCACAGAAGCGTAAAATCCAAGACGGTGACAAGATGGCCGGACGCCACGGGAACAAGGGTGTTATCGCCAAGATCCTTCCCGTGGAAGACATGCCATTCTTGGAAGACGGTACGCCAGTCGATATGATCCTGAACCCACTGGGTGTGCCAGGACGTATGAACCTGGGTCAGGTCATGGAACTGCACCTCGGTTGGGCTGCCGCCAACGGCTGGAAAGTCGAAGGCGAACCAGACTTCCTGAAGAAACTACCAAACCTGCCGCGTGACACCGGCCCGGTCAACGTCGCTACCCCGGTCTTCGACGGCGCCGAAGCCGAAGAAGTCACCGGTCTGTTGGATCACGTGAATCCGACCCGCGACGGCGAACGCCTGATGGACAGCAGCGGTAAAGCAACGCTGCTTGACGGCCGCTCTGGGGAACCATTCCCAGAACAAGTCTCGGTTGGTTACATGTACATGCTGAAACTGCACCACTTGGTCGACGACAAGATCCACGCTCGTTCGACCGGACCGTACTCGATGATCACCCAGCAGCCGCTGGGTGGTAAAGCACAGTTCGGTGGTCAGCGCTTTGGTGAAATGGAAGTGTGGGCACTGGAAGCATACGGTGCCGCCTACACCCTGCAGG
>CALBOC010000070.1 GCA_937896705.1 uncultured Micrococcaceae bacterium
ATTAGCAATATGTCGTCGATTGCTGGGCTTGAGGCCTGCGTGCCGTTTCTTGATCACGAACTGGTCGAGCTGGTCGCAGCCTGTCCAACCGAACTGAAAACAGCCCAGGGCGGCAAAGGCATCCTAAAAGACATCGGCCGGAAGCTCTTACCCTCGGAGGTAATTGACCGACCGAAAGGATACTTCCCTGTTCCAGCATTAGGTCACCTGCAAGATCCTATCCTCACCGACATCCGCGAGGCGCTGCACGCCCCGGAAGCTCAGGAGCGAGGACTCTTTCGCCGCGACTACATCGACACCCTCCTAGCTAACCCCAACGATCAATACGTGCCCACGGGTGGCAACACCCTGTGGAAGCTAGGGCTGTTAGAACTTTGGCTCCAGAGCCACGATGTCGGGTAGTCCGGTGGTCAAAGCATTTTAAGGTATATGAAGGGACGCGATAATGCGCAAATTCGGAGTCGAAGAAGAATTACTTTTGGTAGATGCAACCTCTTTGCACCCCCTGCCTGCGGGAGAATTGATCGTCGGCAGGAACGAACAGGAGACCCCCACGGGGCACAAGCTCACCACGGAGTTTAAACAAGAGCAGCTGGAAGTAGTTTCTCCGCCGCAGCACACCCTTGCAGAGCAGCTCGAGACAATCCGCACCGGACGCTCGTTGGCAGAAGCCGCAGCCGCGGAGTCCGGCGGGCGGGTCGCCGCGATGCCCACCGCGCCGGGAACAGACAGCCCGCGCCGGACGCCCGGTCCACGGAACCAGAAAATGGCACAGCGGTTTGGTCTCACAGCCGCTGAACAGCTCACCAATGGGTTTCATATCCACATTGATATCGATTCTTGGGACGAGGGCGTCGTTGCACTGGACCGCATCCGGGTGTGGCTGCCCTTGTTATTGGCGCTGAGCAGTAACTCTCCGTACTGGAACGGTACCGATACCGGTTTCGCCTCCTATCGGTACCAAGCCTGGTCACGCTGGCCCACCGCGGGCCCCACAGAAATTTTCGGGACTGCTGCCGCATACGAGGCACACCGCCAAGCGATTCTGGACACGAAGGTGCCCCTGGATGCGGGCATGCTCTATTTTGATGCTCGCCTTAGCGACCATCAACCCACCCTTGAGGTTCGAGTCGCAGATGTCTGCCTCAAGGCTGAGCACGCGGCCGTTGTAGCGGCCCTGGCCCGGGCACTGGTCGAGACGGCGGTCCGCAAGGGCGATGAGGAACCTGCCGGTGTACCCGCCACGTTGTTGCGGATCTGGTCGTGGCAGGCGAGTCGCTACGGGGTCGAAGCAGAGCTGATCAGTCCACTGACTGGAACGCCCATCGCCGCACGCGATGCGATAGCGCTGCTGCTGGACGAACTGGCACCGGTTCTGGCCGAATACGACGAAGAAGAAACCGTGCAGACCGTGGTGGCAGGCATTCTGCAGGGTGGTTCCGGCACCCGGATACAGCGAGACGCATATCAACAACAGCACAGCATGTATGACGTGATGGATGCTGTGGTGCATGCCACCCATGAGCACCAGGATGTCCAGCGGGTAGGCAGCAGATTGAGCTAGCCACGCCACCGTGCTATCGGGCAGCTCACACTGTGTGCCCCAATAGCTTGAATCATTGGGCCTGAGTGTGCGGTCGCGGTACTGTTGAAAACGACCTTTTAGCGCTCAATCGCAGCAAATCGAAACTTTAAGTACCTTATTGCAAGACGCAGTACCACGAGGAGATCTGGTGTCCAACAGTTCCATCATGACGACGTATGTAACGCCCTCACCCGGGCAAAAAGTTCAAGCGGACCTTGCCCGGTCGTGGCTGCTCGTCAACGCTTCCCGCCCGGAGGGTTTTCAGGAGGCAGAGGATTCTGCAGCCGACGTGGTCCTGCTGGATATCGAAGACGCTGTCGCGCCCAAAGATAAAGAACGTGCGCTGAAAAATGTCACCGAATGGTTCGCGGCAGGTCACACCGGTTGGGTCCGCATCAATGCGTATGGCAGCCAGTGGTGGGAACAAGACGTCAGCGAACTCGCGCAATACATTACCCACCAACTCGACGGGCCCCATCAAAACGGTGGACTGTTGGGGGTCATGTTAGCGATGGTCGAATCCACCGACCACGTCAATGAGACCGCCGCACGCCTGCCGAATGTGCCTATCGTGGCGCTGGTCGAAACCGCGCGTGGACTGCAACGTATCAACTCGATTGCTGCCGCTCGTGGGACTTTCCGGTTGGCATTTGGGGTCGGTGACTTCCGCCGCGACACCGGTTTCGGCGGTTCAGCTCGTGCGCTGGCTTACCCTCGCAGCCAGTTCACCATTGCTTCAAAGGCTGCTATGTTGCCATCGCCCATTGATGGTCCCACGCAGGGCACGATCAGTAAGAAACTGATTCAGGGCGCATCGATCTCATCGGAATTCGGCTTTACTGGCAAACTCTGTTTGCTGCCTGAACAGACCGCAACCATCAATGCCGGTCTGAGCCCCTCGCAAGAAGAACTTACGTGGGCGCATGACTTCTTGGCAGAATTCGAAGAGGCCGGCGGACAGATTCGGGACGGCTCCGATCTGCCGCGGTTGGCCCGATCGAATAGCATTATTGAGCTCGCCGAAGCACTCGGGATCCAGTGGCGTCGTCCGGGGTCTTCGAATGATTATTCCTCGAACGATACCTACTACTACTGACTAGTCATTGCTCGGTAGGGCGTCTTGGGGGTCCGTTTCGGCCTCATTGTCGAACGCATCCTGCCGAGCATA
>CALBOC010000071.1 GCA_937896705.1 uncultured Micrococcaceae bacterium
GCCCCGAGGTATCCGCCGCGTATCAGACCTAAGGCAAATCCGACCTGGCTGGAAGCCGGTCCGGGAAGAAACTGGCATAAGGCCACCAATTGCGCGTATTGCTGGTCGGTTACCCAGCCTCGACGATGCACCAGCTCATCCCGGAAGTAGCCCAGGTGCGCGGTCGGTCCGCCAAATGACGTGACACCGAGTTTCAGAAACGCGCGAAAGACCTCAGTGGGCCCTGATGCTGTCATGGTGTCCTTGGTGGTTGCCTCGTCGGTGGGTTCCTGCACGTGCCCTACCCTAATGAATCCCGGCGCTCGGACAAGCACCTGAGCCTGTCATGGCGCAACGTTTACTGCTCCGTCCCGTGGTGTTCATGTCTGGGTGAATCGCGGGCCGGGCAGGATCGCGGTCAGGTATGCGAAACCGAAGACGGGTTGGACTGGGGACGACGTGTATAGCGGATGAGGTTTATTGCCATCGCTATGAAAATAATGAAGCCCATGTAGCCCAGCAAGGGGTAGACGGTGCCCACCAGTTCGGTAAACCCAATGAAGCCGAAGCCGAAGGCCGCCAGACCCACCACTACTGCAGCGATGCGGAACCCCTTGGTTTCTACCGTGAAGAACCGCGCGGTGAACGAATAGAACATCGGCACTGCCGTGTTAAAGATCATGGCCAACAACACGACCGCCATCGCCACGCCGATGCCCGGGTGGATTTCAGTGGCTAGCATCAGCATCGGCATGTCGGTACCGACCAGGTCCGCAATATTGAAATACATCGCCAGGTTAATGACCAAAGCGATCGCGCCGAGTGCGATGCCGCCCAGCACAGCGCCACGCTTGGCCGCCCGGTAGTTCTTTTCGGTGGCCCCGATCATCGCCATGATGCTGACGGTGATCGTGACGTTAAACGACACGTGCAAAAATGCCGACAATAACCAGTGCGGCGAGGCTAACTGATCTTGTGTAGCAGCCACCGCTTCCAAATCAACACCGGTGGTATCGGCGGTGATGGCGGCATACCCGGCCAGCACGATCACGAGCACAAAAGCAAAAGGCGCCAGCAAGCTGATGACATCAAGTACTCGGCGCAAACTCAACAATAACGCCAGGATCACCAACACGGTCATCAGCACATAACCGACCACCGGCTCAATGCCGAACTGCTGGTGAAATAACGACCCGGAACCTGCCACCATAATGACGCCGACCCCAAAGAGGAAGAATGCCAAGAGCACGTCGATGACGGAGCCCAAGTATTTGCCGCAGATGTGGTAGATCACGCCTTTATGGGATCTGGCTTGCACCCGTTTACCCAATACGATGAGGTAGTACCCCAGCAGTGGGTACATCACCATGGTCACCAGGGTCCCGAGAATCCCCCACCAGCCGTAGCCGGTGAAAAACTGCAGAATTTCCTGGCCTGAAGCGTAACCGGCGCCGATAATCGTGCCGATGTAAACTCCTGCGATGCGAAGCGTATCTTTCAACAGGTCTTCCTTGGCTACTCAATGTGAAACTGTGTTCTTCCACCCTAACCGGTCGGTGCGCTAAGACACCCGTAGCAGCGCCTATGCGCCAAGTGTTTCCAGTACGAAATCGGTCAGCTAGCATGCAACCAGGATCTCGACCGAGCAGTGCAAGGAGTGAGCCGTTGGTTCGGAGACTGACGTTGAGTCAAGCCCGTCGCGTGGCTATCGCCGCTCAGGGCTTGGATCGTGCACGGCCCGCTACCGTCACGCTGCGGCATCTGACCGACACCATCAAACGGATCGGTCTGTTGCAGATCGATTCGGTCAACGTGCTGGCCCGAGCACACCTACTGCCGTTATTTGCTCGCCTCGGACCCTATGACACCGCGCTGCTAGATCGGGCTACCAGTCGCGCACCGCGACGGATTTTGGAAACGTGGGCGCACGAAGCTTCCTATGTGCCAGCTGCGACCTTCCCCTTGCTCACCTGGAATCGGCGGCGTTGGTCTCGGATGGATCCCGTAGCTTTTGAGGCCAAACAGCCGGGTCTATTGAGCCTGGTGCGTGAGGTCGTGGCCGAGCACGGTCCGCTGACCAGCCGAGAGATCGAAGCGTTTGTTCACGAAGACCACGCACGGCGCCCCCAGGGGCATTGGGGATGGTCTTGGAGCCCGGCTAAAACCGCTTCCGAGTTACTCTTCGATGCCGGGGAACTGACCCCGGCTCATCGCAATGCCCAATTTGAACGCGTGTTTGATCTCACCGAACGCGTGGTGCCACCTACGATCCGCTCATCACTGGACTGGCCCAAAGAAGACGCCATCCGAGAGCTGGTGCGGATTGCCGTGCGAGCCCATGGGATTGGCACGGTCCGCTGTTTTGCCGACTACTTCCGACTCGCCCAGCGTGATACGACCCGAGCCCTGGGCGAGCTGGAAGCGTCAGGCGAAATCATCCCGGTTGAGGTCACCGGCTGGGACCGTCCAACGTGGATGCACGCCGGGGCGCGTGTGCCCCGTACGGTTGATGCCCGTGCGCTGCTGGCGCCGTTTGATCCGCTGGTATTTGAGCGGCGCAGACTCCTTGAACTGTTTGGCATGCACTACCGGTTAGAGATTTATACGCCAGCTCAGAAGCGCCAGTACGGGTACTACGTATTGCCCTTTGTACTGGGCGAACACCTGGTGGCACGCTTAGACCTCAAACACGACCGCACTCACAATCAGCTGGTAGTACGTTCTGCATTCTCCGAAGAGTCTGCTCCAGATATAGAACGTGGGTCGTCCCGGCCGGATCGCGGGACGATCAGCACAGCGCTCGCCGCCGAGCTGACCGAAATGGCCGTCTGGTTGGGAGCCGACGAGGTGGTCATCGAAGACAACGCCCCCGGGGACCTCCGCAGCAGGCTGTCCGCTGCGCTTGGCTAATCAGGGGACCACCGCATGTCCAGTCCAGGTCTGCCCCGTTCGCTCGAATCGCCATCGCTGCTGCAGATCCGCGGACAAATCTAACCAGTCGAGACGGTCCAACCGGATGGTGATCCAGGCAAACCGCTCGAAAGCGCTGTGAGCATCGGGGGCTTCGGCGGTCGCCAACGGAGCACCCGGAGGCGCAGTCGTTGCATAGAGTTCGCGGCTGTGCGGCGCCATCCTCTCCCACACCCGGTGACGCTCTGCGGGGTCTTCAACAAGCTGAGCTGCCCCCTCGACGCGCAACTGCACCGAATGCACCGCATCATAGAAGGTCAGGGCGACGGCAGGCCGGGCACGGATCTCACTGACTTTGTCCGAATCAGCGTGCGTCGCGAAATACACTCGTTCCGGGTCGGTGTCGAAGTCCCGGACAATCACCGACCGAGCACGGGGCTGGCCCGCAGCGGTGACGGTCGCTAACGTGGCCAGGGTGAACCCGGTCCGTTGAGTCGTGGCAGCACGCAGCGATTCCCAAATCGATGCCAGCAGATCGTGATGGTCCATTGAAGGCTCGCCATCGAAGGGCGGGTTAGAACCAGGTCTCGGCCAGGAGCTCATAGGACCGGTCGCGCACGGCCGGGTCATACGCATAAGTAACAGTAATCAATTCGTCCGCACCGGTCCGTTCAACGAAAGCGTCGAGTTCTTGTTTTACGGTCTGAGGTGCACCTACCGCTTTAATCCGGAGCATGCTGTGATCTGCCGAACCGCGAGCGCTGAATTGCTCGGCGCTCAGCGGGGGTTGCAGCAGCCGACGTTGACCCGTCTGGATGTCTTGGAACATCTGCTCGACGACCGTGAATTCTCGCAGTGCTGCCTCGTCGTTGTCGGCGACCATGACGTTAATGCCCGCCATGACGTATGGTTTCTCGAGTTGGGC
>CALBOC010000072.1 GCA_937896705.1 uncultured Micrococcaceae bacterium
CAGATCCCGTGGAGGATTCAATCCCCGCCATGTCCAACCCAAATAATAACGAGTCCCCCTCGGCTTGTGCAAAGGAAAAGTGCACGTTCGTTGGCAGCCGATATTCGGGGTCGCGGGGACCTTGGAGTTTGGCTTCGGGAATCGCGGCTTGAATACCCGCGATGAGCTGGTCGCGCAGGCCGGCCAGCCGGGCGGATTCGTCGGCCAGATTGGTCGTGGCGTCCTCGGCGGCTGCAGCAAAGGCAGCGATTAATGCGTCGGCGGTCGTACCCGAACGAATATCACGCTCTTGTCCCCCGCCGTGAAGTACCGGCGTGGGTTTGGCATCGCGCCGAACCAGTAAGGCACCAACGCCAACCGGGGCACCGATCTTATGTCCCGAGAGGGCCATCGTGGTGATGCCATCGGCGAAGGTAATGGGCAGCGCGCCAAAGGCTTGGACCGCATCGACGTGGAAGGCTACGTTGTCGGTCTGGCACAGGGCTGCGATCTGTTCGATGGGCTGGATCGTCCCGATTTCGTTATTTGCCCACATCAACGTGGCCAGGGCAATGCGACCCCGATGACGGTCCAGCGCGGCCTGCCACGCGGCCACGTCGACGAACCCTTCGTCGGTGACGTCGACAAATATCAGCTCAGCGTGCTCGTGGGACTCGAGCCACTCCAGAGATTCCATCACGGCCGGGTGCTCAATGCGGGTGGCGATGACCACGTTTTTTGCGGGATCGGCCGTACGCGCTGCCAGGTAGAGCCCTTTGATGCCCAGGTTGTCCGACTCCGTTCCACCGGCGGTGAAGATCACCTCGGTCGGATCGGCGTCCAAAGTAGCAGCCAACCGGTCGCGCGCATCAGCGACCTGCAGCTTCACCGAGCGCCCCGCGGTATGCAACGCAGACGCGTTGCCGGGCTGTTTCGCCTGGGCAATAAACGCCTCGAGTGCGGCGTCACGAACCGGCGTGGTGGCAGCGTGATCAAGATAAATGCGGGACATGTCTTCTAGTGTAGAACAGCGCGGGTAGAATATGGCCCGTGTCAGACAATTATGGTAACTCGTTAGACCCCTACCGTGTGCTGGGAGTCAGCCCTTCGGCGAGCGAAAAGCAGATCCGCCGAGCCTACTTAGCGTTGGCTAAAAAGCACCACCCGGACCGCGGTGGTGACGCCGCACGCTTCGACCAAATCACCAAAGCGTGGAACCAACTGTCTGAGCTTGATTCCGAACCTGCGCCGGCTCAGGACTCGCCACGCCCGGCCCGCACCAACACGAAACCCCGCTCGGAACCAGAACCGGTTCGCTTCCGACCACCGCTAGCCGACGGGCCGGTTCGCACTCAGACGAATCCACCGGTCACCGTTGATTCGCTGTTGGCCCAACAACTCGTACACGGGAGTCTCCCCGGCGGATTTTTCACCCGCAAACAGCGCTCCCTGCACGCTCGGTTATCTGAGACATTGCAATCTCGCGTGCAATCAGCCCTGCCCGCCGTGCGCATTTTCCACGGAGTCAAACTCTCGCGAAAGCTAACATTGGACACCGTACTGCTGGGCGGCACGAAAGTCGCAGTCTTCGCCGTCCAGTACACTCCGCCAGATGTGTACCAGTTCAACGGGAGCGAGCTGGTCGGTCGCAAACGCATTGAACTGCCCGACCTGACCGACGCCGTAGCCGGGCTACAAAAGCTGCTCCCCGATTTTGAGGTCGGCGGTTTTATCGTGCTGTTTTCGACCAATCCGCACGCCCCCACCATACAAGCCACCGACAGCCTCAACACCCTGGGCCTGACCGAAGTACCCGCCTCGATCATGGATGCACTCCGCGATATCAAACTGTTCATCGGCACCGGCGAACACAATATCGTCGACCGGGCCGCCATGGGACAACTCATCGCCACACTATGAACCCACACGACACCGCACCCCGTACCCCACAGACCGCCAATCCGCGATTCCGCCTGCTCTTTCACACCCCGGAGATCCCCGGCAACACCGGCAACGCCATCCGCCTAGCCGCCATCACCGGAGCCGAATTACACCTGGTTGAACCGCTTGGATTTAACTTCGACGATGCACACCTGCGCCGCGCCGGCCTGGACTACCACGACCTGGCATTGGTCACCGTCCACGCCAACCTCGCCGCCGCGTGGGAAGCCCTGCAACCCGAACGCGTATTCGCGTTCACCGGTAGCGGCACCGTGCGCTACGACGAGGTCGACTATCAACCCGGCGATGTGCTGGTCTTTGGACAGGAATCCACCGGGCTGCCCGACGAAGTGCTGACCGATGAGATGATTACCGACACGGTGTATTTACCGATGCAATCTGGACGCCGGTCACTCAACTTAGCCAACTCGGCGTCAATTGTGCTCTACGAGGCCTGGCGACAGCACGATTTCGCTGGGCGTTAGCCGACCATAGGGCGCGCCGAGCCATCCGAGCTTTGAACTCCTCGGTAAGCTTGACAGTGATGGACACTTACACTCCCGGCCCCGCACAACTGCTCCGATCCGCTGGCGACGATGACACGGCCGCCTTCGCCGCGCTCTATGATGTCACCTCGCCGCAGGTCTTTGGCATGCTCTCCTCCATGTTCCCGGCTGAAGCCGACGCGCTGCAGGCCACCACGGACGCCTACGTCTCCTTGTGGCGCCAAGCGCCGCACTTCACGTTTGATTTCAATATTGACCACGCTGACGAAAACGCGCGGGACCGCACGGTCGTGGCCTGGATTAACTCGATAGCCCAGCAGACCGGGCGCTACCACCGTCCTGACGCCGAGGAAATCGGCTCCGTCGAACGCATGCACGCCATCGCAGGACAGCTGACCGAGTTGAAGCCTCTGACCTCGGCACAAGCCGTGGCGTTGACCACCGTGTGGTTGGGCGGCCGGACCGTCGAAGAGGCCGCGAAGGATCTCAACGTTGCCCTGCCGACCCTGAAATCGCGTCTGCGGGATGCTGCGGTGCGACTGACTCGGCACTACCTCTCCGAGATTCATGCCAACGCTGACACCGACCCGCTGCTGGCCACCCGGGTGACCGGGTCGCTGTCTTCGTCGGGCGGTCAGACCGCGGCTTTTTCTGACGAGGTGAGCACCGATTTGCAGGTGGGGCTGGGCAGCGAATTAGCCACACTGAATGCATTGCAGGCTCTCAATGACGATGATGCGGTGGCCGTTGAGGCATGGATTAATCGGCAGGATCGCGATGTCGCAGCGCAATTACGCGCCCGCGCCACCCTGTTTCAGCGCATGCTGACCTGGGCGTATCGTCGGGTATCAGCGCACCCACCGGCGCAGTTATTAGAATCGGTGCTGGATCAACTGCCCGAACAAAACGTGAGCATCGGGTTTATTGAAACCGTGGAAGACTACGAGATCGAAGACGACCCGGCCCAGCAGCGTCGAAGCCGCACGATGTTCATTATTGTGGGTGCGGTATTGGTCATCGCCGTCTTGGTTGCGGTGATTTTTTTGAATACCGGGGAGCAACGTATCCGCAGCGCGGTGGATAATGCCGATGATGTAACCAGCGTGACCGCCGATCTTGACGGCTCGACGGTGGCCGGGCACTATTCGACGGAAGAAGACGCCGCCTACCTGTCGTTCAATGAGGTCCCCGAACTGGCCGAGGACGAGCGGTATCAGGTCTGGTTATTTGAAGAACCGGGCGGTCATGTCGTCTCTGTGGGACTGTTTACTGCTGAGCAAATGGAAAACGACGAGGTACGGTTCCGCGGGGTGAACTCATATGAACTGTTGTGGATCACGGTTGAGCCCGAGACTGGCTCAGAGACTCCTTCAAGCACCGCGCTGGTCGAGATGCCACTCACCCAGGGTTAGAACCCGGCAAACGTGGTTTCGTCATTGACGGCCACCACGTGAAAACGCTCGGCAGCACGGTCAGCCTCGGGATGGTTGGCGGCCAGGGCTGCCCGCACGCGGTCGTCCATAAGCTTCGGGTCTGGGTGTTGGGAAACATGCCGGTGCAAAGCGCTGAGCTTATGCTCAACGTAATCGGTGACATCCACCGCCAGGTTGGCTAATTCTGTGGGAGCTCCCATCATCCATAACTGACCGATGTGAAATGCCGGCAGCTCAAGCTCCGGATAGGCGAAGGGATTTTCCACAGCCGGATAGATCGCCCGCGCGGTCGCCTCGCCAACGGCCAGGTGATCTGGATGCGAGGCTTGAATACGTTCCCAATGGCGCTGCGGGTGCTGGCTGATAACCACCTCGGGCTGTACCTGGCGCATGACTCCGACCAGCTGACTGATGAGCCGGTGAGTGGGCTCGACGTAGCCATCCGAGTGATCCAGGAAGCACACCTGGTCCACCCCGAGCTCGCGTGCGGCGTCGCGTTGTTCTTGCTGCCGCCGTGCCACCATCTGTTCACGGGTTTGATCCAGCTCAAAACCTCCGGCATCACCGGACGTCACCAGGCAAAAGGTCACCTCAACCCCGGCGTCGGTCAGCGCCGCGATCGTGGCGCCGGCACCGAAGTCAATGTCATCGGGATGCGCGGCAATGGCCAGAGCACTCCGAATATTTGACGTCGAGACCAGGTCGGAAGCGAAAACAGGTTTGGTAAGCACGGCTACCAGTGTAGCCCTAGTTTGTCCCACCCAAGGTGACCGTTTCGGTGAACTCCTCACCGTCACGCTCGATGGTTAATTCGACCTCAGCACCGGCCGGGTATTCTCGAACCGTCGCTGATAACGAGCCCGGATCACTAACGGTTTTCCCATCAATGCCCACGATCACATCATCGGGTTGGATTTCGGTGCCGTCCGCCGGGCCGTCTTCGACCACCTCGACGACCCGGGCGCCAGACGAGACGTACTGGTCACCGGCCGGCACGATGGTCACCCCGAGCATCCCGTGCGAGGCTTCGCCGTTTTCAATGATCTCTTCAGCTACCCGCTGGGCGTAATCCACTGGGATGGCAAAACCCAGTCCGACGTTGCCCTCGGAGCGCGTGGCAATGGCTACGTTAATGCCGATGAGTCGTCCGGCTTGGTCCACCAGGGCACCACCCGAGTTCCCCGGGTTGATCGCGGCATCGGATTGGATCACGTTTAGGTGGATCTGCCCCTGCGGCGTCGGTGGCTGGGCTTGATCCGGGAGCCGGAACTCAAATGGGCTTTCCTGCTCGGGTG
This sequence comes from uncultured Micrococcaceae bacterium, assembly GCA_937896705.1. Lineage (GTDB taxonomy): Bacteria > Actinomycetota > Actinomycetes > Actinomycetales > Micrococcaceae > Yaniella. The sequence continues at coordinate 5,155 of CALBOC010000072.1, forward strand.
TATCGGGCTCTTCGGGGACCGCCGAGGATGCGACTGAAATCGTCCGATCTAAGGTGGAGATAATGCCCTCGGTGACAGTGCCTGAGAGACCGAGTGGAGCACCGATGGCGACCGCCTGGTCGCCGACGTTGAGGTCTTCTACGCTGCCCATTTCAATGGGTGTGAGACCTTCTGCTTCGATTTTGATGACTGCTAGGTCTGACATTGGGTCCAAGCCCACGACTTCTGCTTCGTATACTTCACCGTCGGAGGTCTGTACCAGCACATCGGCGGCTGCGGTCTGCCCGCCGAGCGTCACCACGTGAGTATTGGTGACAATGTGGCCTTGTTCATCCAAAATGACTCCGGAGCCGGATCCCAGAGCCTGATCTCCCCCCACGGATAAGGTCACCACCGACGGGCCGGCCACGGCTGCAGCCTCGGTGGTCGGTGTGACGTCATCAGTCCGGTTGAGTTGTGGAGTGTGTTGTGGCGAGCCCTCGACAGTTGCGGAGCCCAGGGAGTTGACGGCCAATCCTCCGACGCCGCCGCCTAAGAGGGCCGCGACTGCCACCGATGTGATCAAGGCGGGCCAACCGAAACGCTTCGATCTGCGTTCATTCACTTGTGCTGCCGGTGGTGGCGGAGGTGAATTCACGGAACCGTTATCGGGTTGGTCGGTTCGACGCTCTGAGTCGTGTGGCCATGAGTTGGGCATTCGCCGTCCTTTCCTGTCAGCTCTATTTTGATATATTTTTCTGGATGTCGACGCCATGAAGCCCGAACATTTCCTGATCGTTCTCCGCGCGTTCGGTCCATGCTCTCCGGTGCCCTAACAGAGCCGCCCTACCGGTTCTTGTATAGGCTATCGGTCAAGAGCCTAGGATGCGCGGGTCCAGTTCCTCTTCGTCATGCGCTGGCAGTGAAGTGTGGTGCAAGGAAAGAAGTGCCAAGGCCGGCAGAATGGGCCCGACAGACGCCGGCAGATTTTAGTACCAGCGATGAGATCTGAGACGAAGTATAGCTGCAACGCAAAAGGCCCCCGAGAATCTCGGGGGCCTTTCACGTTATTCAGTTGCGGGGGCAGGATTTGAACCTGCGGCCTTCGGGTTATGAGCCCGACGAGCTACCGAACTGCTCCACCCCGCGGCGTCTTTCTCTACTGTACACACCGCGGAAATGGAATGCAAATCGGAGGACTAGTTCATCGGAACCACATCAGGCCTAGTCACCCTCCCCTTCGGTGTCATTGTTAGCAGTGTCACTTTCGTCGGTGTCAGCAGCATCTGGGTCTTCGCCCTCTTCGAGTGCGAGAGCGCGCTCCAGGGCTTCCTGCAGGTCGGCTTGGGCCTGACCGTACTCTGCCCAGTCACCGTCTGCCATGGCGCTCTCCGAGCGAGCCATCGCGTCACGGGCGTCGTCGAGCGCTTCAGTGAGCTGTTCAGCAGGTGACCCCGCCAACGGTGGCTCAGCCTGGTCTCCTTCCGGAGCCTCTTCACCTTCCGGTACGTCTTCGGTCTGTTGTTCCTCTGGCGTTTCGGCACCGGAGTCACCTTCGAAGACCTGGTCGAGTGCTTCGGCCAGGGTGTCAGCGAAACCGACTTCGTCACCGAAGGCCACCAGGACCTTCCGAAGTACAGGGTAAGACGTCTCACCCGTGGAGCGGACGTAGACCGGCTGGACGTAGAGGATACCGTTAGCCACCGGCAAGGTGATCATGTTGCCGTTGATTACATCGGAGGCACCCTGACGCAGCAGGTTCAGCTCACGTGACACGGTGTCATCGGAGTTGAAGTTGTTCTGTGCCTGCCCGGGGCCAGGAGTTGTGGTCTGGCGCGGCAGTTCTAGCATCTGCAGCTGTCCGTAGGTGTCTGCTTTGACACCGTCTTCGCCGGTCCCGGCGTCCCCATTGGCGCCCAGGAAGCCGTACAACACGTTTCGCTGTGCGGCTCCTTCACGTTCCTGTGGGATGTACGGGGTGGTGAGCTGGAAGGCTGGTTCTTCTTGGCCCGGCATCTGCATGGTCATGTAGTACGGCGGGATTTTCACGCCCGCTTCGGAACCCGAGGTTGGGTCATCCGGGATGGACCATGCGTCGTTGGCCTCGTAGAAGTCCCCTGGATCATCGACGTGGTAACGCGCCAACTGTTCACGCTGTACTTTGAACATGTCCTGCGGGTACCGGACGTGGTCCAGCAGATCAGCTGACATCTCCGAGTACGGCTGGACGGTGTCCTCGTAGACGTTCATCCACGCTTGGAGTAAGGGATCTTCTGGTTCCCAAGCGTAGAGATCGACGCTGCCGTCATAGGCATCGACGGTGGCTTTGACCGAGTTCCGGATGTAGTTGATTTGTCCCGATAACACCAGGTTCGGATCCACGTTCAGCGCATCGACTGTCGCGGACTCGAGCTGTGACTGGTCGGAATATGGGAACGCGTCTGAGGTCGTGTAGGCGTCGACAATCCACTTGACCTTCCCGTCGACAATCGCCGGATAGGTATTGGTATCAACCGTGAGGTATGGCGCGACTTTTTCAATGCGCTCTACGGGGTCACGGTCGAACAGAATCTGCGACTGCGAGTTGACGTCCTGGGAAAGGAACAAGTCGGTAGAACCGAATTTTATCGCATAAGCCATCCGGTTGAACATGCCACCGATTGATGGGCCACCATCGCCACTAAAGGTGTAGGTAGTGTCCTGTTCGGACCCGGTTTCCTGCGGACGGTCACGTTCGCGATCGGGTTCGCCTTCCTCTTTACCCACTACCGAATATTCCGGTGCGCTGCGACCAAAGTAAATCCGCGGTTCGTATTCATCTTCCGAAGCCAAGGGCCCAGACGTTGGAATACCGGACAGCAGGAACTGGGGACGTCCACCGCCGCCTACTTCTGAGGCGTCGGCTGCGACAATGCCGTAACCGTGAGTGTAAATGACGTGCTGGTTGACCCAGGAGTCATCACCCGGTGGGCTGATCTCACGTGCTGCTAGTACGGTATCGCGGACTTCTCCGTCAATCTCATACCGATCGACGTGCAGCGTCGATGGGAAGGAGTAGTACGGACGGAACTGCTGGAGCTGCCCGAACGTTTCGCTGAGCAGGTTCGGGTCCATCAACCGCACGTTGGCGGTTGTGGCGGACTCGCCTTCTAGCGCTCCGGCTTCGGTTTCAGTTTCACCGGCATAGGGGGTGTATTCAACATCTGAGACGTCGTACCCTTCGCGAGTGTATTCAATGTTGCGCTCAATATAGGGCGCTTCCATGGTCTGCTCGGTTGGCGATACCCGGTATTCCTGGATCAGGAATGGATAAATCGAACCGGCAATCAGTGCGGCAACCAAGAAGCCTGCCACACCGATGATGGACAACCGCCAGCTACCGTTAATCATCGTGGCAATAAACAGCCCGATGACCAGCAGCGCTGCGATCGACAAAATCGTTGAGGTTGGGATGACCGCGTTGACGTCGGTGTACATTGCACCGGCCCAGTTGCCGGACTGGTCCTGCAGGGTCTGGTAGCGGTTCAGCCAGTATCGGCCGGCCTGTAACAGCATGTACAGCGAGGCGAAGACCAGAATATGGATCCGCGCTGCGCGTTCCACGGTGATGCCGGCGCCATCTTCGATACGAATACCACCGTAGAGGTAGTGCACGATGATGCCTGCGATCCCGGCGACCAACACGATCGAGGTCAAGAACGACAGCACCGTGGACACCATCGGCAAGGTGGCCATATAGAAAGTCAGATCCAGACCAAATTCTGGATCTTCCATCCCGTACGGCACCTGGTTGAAGAACAACAGAACTTGTTCCCAGCCATTCATTGCTGCGGTACCAGCAAAGAACCCAATCAGGATCGGCGCGCCGATGAACACCAATCGACGGATTGGCTCAAGTTGTCTTTGATATTGCTCGACGTTTTGACGAAGCTGGCCGGCGAGGTTTTTCGGGCGATGTTTATACGCCAGATGCAGCGCAAGCCACGTCACGACGGCCATGAGCACACCGGCAATCACAAAGAGTATTGCTTTGGTGACGTTCTCAATCCAGAACACCTGCTGGTAGCCCAGTTGGTTGAACCACAGCACCTCGGTGTAGACCATGGTGAACAGCACAAACAGGGCTACCAGAACACCGAGAATAATCAGTGTTAGCAGTAAAGCGCCTGGCCGACGCGAACCTGCGCCTTCCCCGCCTCCCCTGTCATCGCTTCCTGAGCCTCCGCTGCCTGACGAAAATCCATACCCACGGGTCGATGACCCGTCGGAATCGCCAGAGCCACCGGAGGGATCATCGGGGCGACCAAATATGCCGCCGAATCCTTGTCCGAAACTCACGGTAGTTCCCTATCTGCGGGCAATGC
>CALBOC010000073.1 GCA_937896705.1 uncultured Micrococcaceae bacterium
CGGCACTTGATCTAAGGAGCTTTCTGACGTGACGAAAGTACTTGCACTGCTCACGCATGCTGAACCCGCTGAAGTGCTGGGTGCCGCCTCAATCGTGGGGGACCCGGTTGCTGTGGTCACCTCAACCCCTGATGCGGACACCATCGCACAACTGGGGGAGGCCGGGGCCACTGAAATCTTTGTGCACACCGGTCCAACAGACCAGTTTGGCACCGCCGATGTCGCAGCCGGGGTGGCTGCCGCCAAACACTATGGCGCGTCCTTGTTGTTGATGGCACACGGCCCGGTCAATGCGGCCATTGCTGGTCGGATCGCGATTGCCGCCAAAGGCGCGGTCGCCGCCGATGCCATCGGGCTGTACTGGGATGCTGATGGCCAAGAAGCCGTGGTGACCCACTCGATCTTCGGTGGCGACTACAATACCGAATCCACCGTCGAAGGTGGGCTGATGATCGCTACCATGCGCCCCGGCACCATCGAGACGCGTGCGGCTGCCGTGGCACAACCTGCCGTGGTGAACTCCGAGGTTGAGGTCCAAACCGGTCCGGGTGCGACCATCGTCTCGGCTGAAGAAGTCGACGCGGCCTCGGACCGTCCAGCCCTGACCGCTGCCTCAGTGGTCGTCTCGGGTGGTCGCGGTGTCGGCTCCGAAGAGAACTTCAAAATTGTCGAGGACCTCGCAGATCAGTTCAACGCTGCCATCGGCGCCTCCCGCGCCGCGGTGGACTCTGGGTATGTGCCCCACAACCTGCAGGTGGGTCAAACCGGTGTTTCGGTGTCCCCGGATCTCTACATTGCCGTGGGGATCTCTGGTGCCATCCAGCACTTGGCCGGTATGCAGACCGCGAAAACCATTATCGCCATCAACAAGGACGAAGACGCCCCGATTTTTGACGTGGCGGACTTCGGTGTGGTCGGTGACCTCTTTGAGGTCGTGCCCAAAATTGTTGATGAAATCCAATCCCGTCGAAGCTGATAATTATGTCCAAACGTCGTATGGTCGGGTGGCAGCCATTGGCCGTCGAACACACCGACGCGCCCACCGCTGCCCCAGCGCCAGCTGAACCACCCGCAGCCCCAGAACCTGCTCCTACTCCGG
>CALBOC010000074.1 GCA_937896705.1 uncultured Micrococcaceae bacterium
GCGTATTGTTCTGGCCAGGTCTTGGTGACCAGGGTCAGCACATCGTAGGTTGCTACGATCTCGTCGTCTTGGTTGTGCAGCACAGCATCCCAGCGAACTTCACCGTATTCATCGGTGACACGAGGGGTGATCTGCTTGGCGGTCAACGTGACCCGGACTGAGTCATCGTAGGTGACCGGGGTGATGAACGACAGGTTCTCCAGGCCGTAGTTGGCCAGGACTGGACCCGGTGCGGCATCAACAAACAGCCCGGCTGCCCAGGAGACCAGCAGGTAACCGTGGGCCACACGACGCGGGAAGAATGGGTTTGCCATGGCGGCTTCTTCGTCGACGTGTGCGTAGAACTTATCACCGGTTTCTTCGGCGAAGTCCAGGATCTCCTGGAGGCTGACGTGGCGCAGTTCCGAGGCGAACTGGTCACCGATGCGCAACGTGTCCAGTGGCTTCCGGAATGGGTGGTCGCCGCTGCCATTGTCAACGTCTGCACGCGTGACGGTGTTGGCTTTGGCGCCCTGATGCCACACGCCGGTGATGGCGGTGAGCATATCGGGTGAACCCTGCAGGGCGGTGCGTTGCATGTAGTGCTTGACGCCGCGCACGCCACCGAGTTCTTCGCCGCCACCTGCACGACCGGGTCCACCGTGGACCAGGTGTGGCAGCGGGGAGCCGTGACCGGTTGAAGACTTGGCGGTGTCACGGTTCAACACGTGAACACGACCGTGGTGGGCTGAAATGCCAAGCGTCGCGTCGGCGACGAACGCCTCATCATTGGAAGTGACGGTAGCAACCAGTGAGCCGGCGCCACGAGCGGCCAAACGAACGGCTTCGTTGACGTCATCCTTGTAGGTGATCACTGAGCTGACCGGGCCGAAGGCTTCTACGGTGTGGACCGCGTCGGTGTCGGCGTCGTCGAATTCCAGGATGGTCGGTGGGAAGAATGCACCGGTTTCATCGTATTGGTCGATCTGATCTGGTCCACCAAGACGAACCTTGCCGCCGGCATCAATGAGCTGCTGGGTGGCATCTGCAACATCTTGTTGCTGGTCCTTGGAAGCCAGCGGGCCCATCGTGGTGCCTTCAGCGTTTGCTGCGCCGACGGAGACCTTATCGTTGATTCGATCAGCCAGGGCGGTAATGAATGGCTCTTTGATCGATTCAGGGACGATGACGCGACGGATCGCGGTACATTTCTGACCGGCCTTGGCGGTCATTTCCACGAACACGGCTTTGACAAATGCATCGAATTCGGGGGTGTCTTCTTTGGCGTCCGGGCCAAGGATCGCCGCGTTGAGCGAGTCGGCTTCGGCGGTGAAGCGTACGCCACCGTTGAGCACACTCTCGTGGCTGCGCAGGGTGTTGGCGGTGTTCAACGAACCGGTAAATGCCACGTGGTCGCGATAGTCCAAGTGGTCGAGCAGATCCCGTGCCGAGCCCGACAGTAGCTGCAGGGAACCTTCCGGCAGGATGCCAGATTCGAGCATCATTCGCACAGCGGCTTCGGTGATGTAGCCGGTGGAGGTGGCGGGCTTGACGATGGTTGGCACACCGGCGATGAAGCTGGGTGCAAATTTCTCGAGCATGCCCCACACGGGGAAGTTGAACGCGTTGATCTGGACGGCCACACCGGGGATGCGGTTGTAAATGTGGGTCCCCAAGAAGGAGCCATCGCGGGAGAGCACTTCGGTCTTGCCGTC
>CALBOC010000075.1 GCA_937896705.1 uncultured Micrococcaceae bacterium
CGGATTTCACCGACCCGCGCATCAGGCCCACGGTCAAAGGACCAGATATTGACCTGATGCGCGGGCTGGTGGCCGAAGCGTCCACCGACGATATCGTGTTACATGACGGCACCAACGTCATCGAAACAACCACCGGCGCACTGTTGGTCTGGCGCACACCCCAAGACTTAGTGCTATGCCAGGCAACTCAACAGTTAGCTTCGATTTCAGCGCATCGTATCGCTCACCACGCAAAGTCACTCGGTATATCGGTGACTTCCCGGCCGGTGACCATCCACGAGATCGTCTCCGGAGAGTACCCGGTGTGGTTTACCAATACGCTGCACGGCATTTCTCCTGTCACCACCATCAGTGATGTCGCCGGAGAAACACATCTTGTCTCCCACCCAGACACGGCCGCATGGCAATCGGCCTGGTGGAAACGCTTTGTTTTATAACCGCAAGAGCAGCGCCCTAGGACATCGCGGGAGGCTCCCATTCCCCGGTCACAAGATAGGCAATCTTGCGGCTGATAGACACACCATGGTCCCCATAACGTTCTAGGCGCATAACCAAGAGCGTCAAGTCCTGTGCTTGTGGTCCCGTGAGGTTCCAGGTGCCCTCGGTGACATTTTGCATGATCTGCGAGTGCAAAATGTCGATGTCGTTATTGATCTTGACGATCTCGCGGCCTTCAACCAGGTCATAGCTGGTCATGAGGCGTTGCAGATGCTCGCCAACCGAAACCGTCAACTCGGCCATTTCTGCGACCTCCGACTGACTTTGCTCCGGAATAACAGAGGTCGGATACCGGAGCCGAACCAGTGCTGCCACGTGGCGAGCCAAATCACCCATGCGCTCCATGGAAGACGATACGCGCAATGCAGCAATCAGCAGGCGCAGGTCAGTGGCTACCGGGTTTTGCAGTAATAGCAATTCAATGGTGCGTTCGTCCAGGGTGTTTTGGAGATAGTCGATTCGAGCGTCCTGCAGGATGACGGTCTCGGCCAGTCCTGTGTCCTGGCTCTCCAGGGCGACCCGTGCTTGCTTCATAGCCCGATTCACTAAGGTGGCCATCTCGACGAGATCGTCGCCGACGGCCTCCATCTCGGCCATAAAGAGTTTTCGCATGTGATGTGTCCTTGTAGCTGCGGTGATTGGTTGCAGGCCAATATACTCGACCAACGCTGTCTACTGTTTCGAAGCAAGGTAAACGAGGGGTGAATTCTGCCAGACAAATCAGTGTATTGGGGTCCAAATGATGAAAATCGGCCAACGTGTTGATCAAAGTATGGGTACTGTTACAACTGTGGAGAGTCTAGTTTCAGTGGCAGTCCTGTTTGGATTAGCCGGTGTGATCGTTACGGTTGGGGCGATGGTTGCCTTCCGCATTTCGTCGCGCTCAAGAATCGAACGTCTGGCAGATCATGAACAATCCATCCCGGAAGGCGCGCTGGACGTGCTCGCGGTGGTTGGCCAAGCGTATGTGATCGTTGATGTCGCCGACACCGTGGTGCGAGCCAATCCGTCGGCCTACGCATTTGGCCTGGTGCGGGGTAATCAGCTGGGGCATAAACAGTTAGCCGAATTGACTTCTCGAGTCCGCACCGCAGGCCAACTGTATGACTACCGCTTCGAGATTCCTGCCGTATCACCAACGCAAGGACAATGGATTGTCCACTTACGCGCGACCTCAATTGGCGATCAGTACATCGTCATTATGGCCGAAGACCGCTCCCAACAACACCGCACCGAGGCGATTCGTCACGATTTTGTGGCCAACGTTTCGCACGAGCTGAAAACCCCCGTGGGTGCGATGAGTTTGTTGGCCGAAGCGATTGAAGATGCCGCCGACGATCCTGCGGCAGTCCGCCACTTTGCGAATCGACTGTCCATTGAATCGGTCCGGCTCAGCGCGCTGGTGCAAGATGTGATTTCGCTATCCCGCCTTCAAGGCCGCGATATCGTCGAAACGGCCGAACCGTTGGATATTACCAAACTCGTCTCGGAGGCCATTGATCGGGTTCGCACCGAAGCTGCGGCGCGCGATGTGACCATTCACAGTCGCACCCCGGAACCGCTGTCTGTCTATGGTGATTACGATCAACTCATGGCGGCGATTCGCAACCTCATCGATAACGCCGTGACGTATTCGCCCGACGGATCCACCGTATGGGTCGAGGTCACAAAACACGACGATGTCGTCCACATTGCCGTCAGTGATCAGGGCGCCGGTATCGCTGAAGAAGACCGGGAGCGAATTTTTGAAAGATTTTATCGTGTCGATTCGGCCCGCTCCCGTGCCACCGGTGGCACCGGGTTGGGGCTGAGCATCGTCAAACATACCGTCTCCAATCACGGTGGGGAAGTCATGGTGGAATCGGTCGTTGATGAAGGATCAACCTTCCTCATTCGACTGCCAGCTCTCGACCCCGAGGCACATGAAGCCGCCACCGAAGGGACGGAACTTGATATGAATACCGTGGGCTACACCTCACATTCACACAACCCTGTTGAAGGGAAAGGAAAACACTGATGACCCGGATTCTCGTCGTTGAAGACGAACCTTCAATCTCCGACCCGCTGTCGTACTTGTTACAACGGGAAGGATACGAGGTCACCGTCGTTGAAGACGGCATTGAAGCCGTAGAGGAATTCGACCGCAACGGCGCCGACCTGGTGCTGTTAGACCTGATGCTGCCCGGCCAGCCCGGTACCGACGTGATCCGACAGATTCGGCAAGAGTCACAAGTTCCGGTCATCATGCTGACCGCCAAGGACGGTGAGGTCGATAAAGTCGTCGGCTTAGAGCTGGGTGCCGATGACTACGTCACAAAACCCTATTCTGCCCGGGAACTGATCGCCCGCATTCGTGCGGTCATGCGTCGTAATGCTGAATCCGACGAACTGATTCCCGACACGGTCGCTGCCGGTCCGGTCCGGATGGACGTTGAACGCCACGTGGTGTCGGTGGATGGTCGAGAGATCACGATGCCGCTCAAAGAATTCGATCTGCTGGAAATGCTGTTGCGCAACGCGGGGCGAGTCATGACCCGCGGTCAACTGATCGACCGGGTCTGGGGTCCAGGCTATGTTGGCGACACGAAGACTCTGGATGTCCATATCAAACGTTTGCGGTCCAAGATCGAACCTGACCCATCGTCACCGCGGTATTTGATGACCGTGCGCGGGCTGGGGTATAAATTCGAAAATTCCTAAACGCGAGTTAACGCACTGATGGCCGGTCCAAACGGACCGGCCATCAGTAGTTAAAATCCTTAGCGCTTACTCATCGCGGTGGTACTGCCCTTGGAAGTCATAGAGATGTTCGCGCTGCTCTTCTACGTCCACGTCACCGGGGTAGAACTCACGGTATTCTTCCAAACGCGGTGGCAGGATGGAAACCTGGAACTCCACGGAGTTGCCGAAAGCGGTGGCGGTGGCAGGTGCCAAGCCGCCCGGCTCAGTGCCTACGGAGTCTAGAACGACGTCTTCTTCCTCAAGCATCAGTGCCTCGCCGGCATCCAGACTGAACTCGAGCGTGTTGTTATTAATCTCCAGTTCCACATCTTCGCTGCCGTCAGACTTATTGTGGATGGTGCCAAACACACGACCGGAGTCGTTGGCGTCTGGAGTAACGACACCGATGTTTACGAATTCGACAAAGCCGCCGAGGTGAGTGTCCTCATCTGCATACACGGTGGTTTGTGTTCCGTCGGAGGGTGCATACTCGAACGTCGTTGCCTGTGGGTTGATATAAGAGCAACCGGTGGTGCCCAAGATGGCAGCCAATGCCAAGCCGGCAAATGCGTTCCGGCGAGTTGTGTTGACCTTCACGATGGTTCTCCTCGTAAAAATAAGGTGCGCTAGAGGTGATGTTATACCTTGCAGCGGGCGCATACGCACCATCGATGCAAGAAGCTTCATCCACGAGGTTATCGTATTTGACGAAATAGCGACCACTTTACGACAACATATCTCGCATTCCAGACCGGTTCCAACCGGAAGCAGGACGCGCCACACCCCTTCGGGTGGGACAGATTACCTCGAAGTCAGCCCACTGGGCTAAAATCAGGCAGCGTGGGACAACGATTTTATGATACTGCCACCGGGGCCATCCGGGACTTTACGCCAATCAACGACGGCGAGGTGTCCATTTACTACTGTGGCGCCACGGTGCAAGGCAGGCCGCACGTGGGCCACATCCGCTCGGCTGTGGTATTCGATATCCTGGTTCGCTGGTTAGAATACGCCGGGCACAAGGTCACACTGGTGCGTAACGTGACCGACGTCGACGATAAGATTTTGACTCGGTCGGCAGAGTCCTTCGAACCGGGCTTTACCGCCACCGAGGACTACCCGGCCCAAGAGCCATGGTGGGCGCTGGCTTACCGCTTCGAAAACGCGTTCGCGCAGGCCTATGCTGCCCTCGGGGTTCGTCGCCCCACATATGAGCCCCGAGCCACCGGCCATATTCCCGAAATGGTGGAACTCATCCAGCGGCTGCTCGATTCAGGACACGCATATCCAGCACTTGACGGCTCCGCTGATGTCTACTTTGATGTGACCTCCTGGCCCGACTATGGCGCACTGACCCACCAATCGGTAGCTAATATGCAAGATGCCGAAGACGCTCCGGTGCGCGGCAAGAAAGACCCGCGCGATTTTGCCCTGTGGAAAGCCAAACAGCCCACCGATCCTGCCGGAGCGTCCTGGGCGGCACCGTGGGGCGAAGGACGACCGGGCTGGCATATTGAGTGTTCCGCTATGGCCACGAAATATCTGGGACGCCACTTCGATATTCACGGGGGTGGACTCGACTTACGGTTCCCACACCATGAAAATGAGCTCGCGCAATCCAGCGCCGCCGGCGACAAATTCGCCAACTTTTGGATGCACAATGGATTGGTGACCTCCGAAGGCGAAAAAATGTCCAAATCGGTGGGCAACACGGTGTCTCCAGAGCAAATGTTGACCATGGCCCGGCCCGGTGCAGTGCGGTATTTCCTGG
>CALBOC010000076.1 GCA_937896705.1 uncultured Micrococcaceae bacterium
GGTTCGATGCCTTCGGTCTCGGAGGCGAACCAGCTACCGGTGCGGACGAAACCGGTCTGGACTTCATCGGCAATGAATAACACGTCGTTGGCTTTACACCATTCGACGATTTTTGCCAGGAAGCCTTCGGCGGGCACGATGAACCCGCCTTCCCCCTGAATTGGCTCCATGATCACCGCGGCGAGGTTCTTCGCGCCGATCTGCGATTCCAAAGAGGTGATCGTGCGGGCCGCGGCTTCTTCGCCGCTGAGTCCGTCGCGGTAGGGGTAGGAACCCGGCACACGATACAGTTCGGACGCAAACGGTCCAAAGGAATCCTTATAGGGCATATTTTTGGCCGTCAGTCCCATGGTTAGGGTCGTGCGCCCGTGATAGGCGTGGTCAAAGGCTGCGATCGCCTGCTTGCCGGTGTAGGCGCGAGCAATTTTCACCGCATTCTCGACGGCTTCGGCCCCCGAGTTCAACAGCACACTGCGGGTCTGGCCTGAAATTGGGACGAGCTCATCGAGACGCTGCGCCAACTGGGTGTAGGAGTCATACGGGGTGACCATAAAGCAGGTGTGGGTGAAATCTTCGACCTGGCGTTTGACGGCTTCGACCACTTTCGGGTGCGAAGCACCCACGGTCGTGACCGCGATACCAGCCCCCAAATCGATCAGGCGGTTGCCATCAACATCTTCGACGATGCCACCCTCGACCCGAGAGACAAAAGCCGGGGTCGAAGGGCTCAGCGCTTTGGGAACGTAGGTTTCCATCCGTTCGCGCATCTGACGGGCTTTTGGTCCAGGCAGTTCGGTCACAAGTTTGCGGGACTGATCTAGCGGTTCACGCGACATGAGGAATCCTTTTTTACGATTCGACGGGACAGGGGAGTAGTGCTTTCCATTATGCGGCACCGTGGCTATGCCCGGCCAATAGAATCTCGTCATCGCAGGTATGCTTAACGGTCATGGACGAGCGGTTACTCACAGCATTTCTCACGGTCGCCGAAACCCGCAACGTATCGGTCGC
>CALBOC010000077.1 GCA_937896705.1 uncultured Micrococcaceae bacterium
ATGGAAGTCCGCACCGGCACCGTGGCCGGGGTCGACAACACGATCCTGTGGCGCATCGGGTTCACCGGTGAACTGTCCTACGAGATTCACGTGCCAGCAGCTTACGGTCTGCACGTGTGGGAAGCACTGTTGGAAGCCGGTAAAGACCTGGGTGTTGGACCGTTTGGGATAGAAGCCCAGCGTGTACTGCGTCTGGAAACCGGTCACCTGATCGTCGGGCAAGATACCGACGGCCTGACCCAGGCCTACAGCGCCGGCCTGGACTGGGCGGTCAAGCTCGACAAGGACGACTTTGTTGGCAAGCCCGAGCTGTTGTGGCAGCAACAGAAGCAGGACGGCCCGCGTCTGGTTGCTGTCCAACCGACCGACCCCAACGTCGTGCCCTACGAGGCCAGCCAGGTACTCTACTCCAACGGCACGATTGGCGGACGCATCACCTCCTCACGGTTCTCGCCAACGCTCAACCGGTCGATCGGGCTGGCTCAGGTGGATCATTCGCTGTCCTCACCCGGCACGATCCTGGATATCCGCCAGGTCGACGGCTCGATGGTCCAAGCCAGAGTCATGCCAGACATGACCGCGGTGGACCCAGAAGGCGTGCGCTTAGACAACGACACCGTGCCACAGGACACCATCGGCTTCGCTGCCCCGGTCGCTCGCGGCCCAGTACGTCTGGGCAACGCCACGACCACGGTGGGTGACTGGGAAGTTTCGGCACAGCCAAGTGCTGCGCCGCTAACCGTCCAAGATCAGTCGGCGATGGCCAAGGTCGAGATCCGCAGTACATTCAGCGGGTCTACCGCCCAGAATCTGCGAGTCAGCTTTGGACGCACGCATCGCAGCGAACAGGGCACGCTCGTCGTCGGTTCGGGCCCCGGTCAGTGGTATGTGCTGGGTGAACCCGGCACGGAACAGTTGATGGTCAATGAACTACAACAGATGGCAGACAGCGCCGATGAGCTGACCACCGTCGTTGATCTGACGCACGGCCGGGCACTATTCCGGATTACCGGTCCAGAATCGGTCGAGTTGCTGAACAAGCTGTGCTCGCTGGAACTGTCTGACGACATCGTACCCAATGGTTCAGCACTGCGCGGCTCGGTCGCCGGAGTGGTCACCGACATCATTCGTGACGATGCCGATGGCACCCGCAGCTACCTGATCCACTGCGAGCGCTCCTCAGGTCAATACCTGTGGGACACCCTGTTCGATGCCGGTGCTGAATACCGGATCGAAGAGGCAGGCTTCGGGATGGACCATACCTTCCAAGAAGCCGTGAGCGGCGCCCGCTAACCGACACCTCCTACAACGCCAGAGGGGCCGATCTGCCTACGGATCGGCCCCTCTGTTGTGTCCTCGAAAAGATCAGGTGTTATTCGTCGGTGACGTCTACGATCTCAAAATCAGCGTCGCGGCGGGTATCTCTGGCACCAATTACTGCATCCGCCCGCGTGGTGACCTGCACATCCCAACCGCGCTGATCAATCAGTTCGTCGACCTCGGGACTCGGATCCTGCTCAAGAGCCAGCACACCATTTTGCAGACTGTGCCGCGGGGCATCAATGGCTTCTTGCAGCGGGGCATCCTCTGTCGGCCGGCTCTCGTTGGCGATTTAGGTGGCCCACCTGTTCGTGCTGGCATGGTTGGTCCGCCCGGACCAGAGTTCCTGGTCGAAGGGTGTGTTATCAGCACCGTGATGTCGGTGGCCTTCATCGTCTTAGCTCATCCGTGGTGGACGAAAATGGGTCCCGGCCCAGTAGAGCGGCTGTTGAATTGACCACCAAAACTGACCCGCTAACTCTTCGTTTTGGAGGCTGCTGTGCGTGCAGCCAAGAGTTCTGCCAGATGGAGTGCCGGCACATCGGCCAGGTCATCGAGCTGTATCCGGCACGACATCCCATCGGCAAGGACGACGGTGTCACCCGCGGTGCCAGCGTCAGCGCGGTCTTGTTGGTCGCGAATCGCGGGTAACAGGTACGTTTCTGCCACAGCGACCGAGGTCTCGTAGTGGCCCTGTTCAACACCGAAGTTTCCAGCTAACCCGCAACACCCAGCCACCTTGGTCACCTGAGCACCGGCCATTTCTAATAATGCTTTATCAGCCTGCCAACCAATGATCGAGGATTGATGGCAATGCGGCTGCGCGACGACATCGACCCCGCTGAGATCGGGTAATTCGATGCGACCTTCGTCGACCAAGTCCGTCAACAATTCAGCAAACGTCAGGACCCCGCCGGCAACCATCTTGGCCTCAGTGATGTCGGTCAGTTCGGCTGCGTCGCTGCGCAGCGTGGCCAAGCAACTGGGTTCCAATGCGATAACCGGCACGTCGGAACTGACATAGGGTTCGAGCATGGCGACGAGGTCTTGGATGCGCTCACGGGCCTGGTCGAGCTGTCCGGTGGAAATCCACGGCAGACCACAGCAACCCTTTTGCTGGATGACCCGGACCCGCAGCCTCTGGTCTTGTAGGTATTGGATGGCTGCGACACCGGATTGCGGGAAGAAGTGGTTGGTGAAGGAGTCCGCCCACACCCAAACATCGGGCTGTTCGACGTTCGGGCCGACCGGGGTGGGCGCAAGCTTGATCGACGTTCGCCGCAGAGTTCTGGATGCGAACTGCGGGAGCGAACGGCGCTGATCCATCCCAGCCACCAACTTGGCTACAGCAGCCAAGGGCCGCAGTCGAAGCATGGTGTTGAGCACCGGGGCGATGGGTGCGGCGAGTCCAGCCCAGAAGGGAATCCGACCCAGCAGGTAGTGACTGCGCGGTCTGAGTTTGCGGCGCGGCTGGCCGTGAGCATCGCGATCGTAGGTTTGGTACAGGGCTTCGGCCTTATAGGCGGCCATGTCGACGCCGGTGGGACAGTCTGAGACGCATCCTTTGCACGACAGGCATAGGTCTAGCGCTTCGTGCACCGCGGGGTCTTGTAATCCGCGGACCAGGGTGCCATCCATGGCTTCTTGCAGGATGCGGGCTCGTCCCCGGGTCGAGTCCTTCTCCTGCCGGGTTGCCAGATACGACGGGCACATCACCCCGGTGGTCTGTGGGGCCACACACGACCCGACCCCGGTGCACCGATGGACCGCGCTCGCAAGCTCACCGTCATCGTGCGGCAGCCCCAGGCCTGGCCACGGCAGGGAGCGTTTGGGCTGCACGGCGCGCAGATTGTCGGTCATACTGTGCGCGCTGGGCTGCGATGCTGCGGTGGCTTCGGATGATTGCGGCCGGGTAATAATGCCGGGATTGAGGAGATCGTCCGGGTCACAGATCGTTTTGGCCTGGGCAAACAGGTCCAAGGAAGTTTGGTCGTACATGTAGGGCAGTAATTCTGAGCGGGTGCGGCCATCTCCGTGTTCGCCGGAGAGCGAGCCACCATAGACCGCCAACTGTTCGGCGCAGGCCAGCATAAACTCGCGGAAAATTTGCGTCCCCTCCGGGTGGTCGTGGCGGAGCGGAAAATCAATCCGGCAGTGGATACAGCCATCACCGAAGTGCCCATACGGATACCCTTGGAGTCCGAATTCCTGCAAGAGGGATTCAAAGTCTCGCATCCAGGCGCCCAGGTGCTCGGGTGGGACAGCCGCATCTTCCCAGCCAGGATGCGCCTGGGTGGGCAGGCTGATCGCAGCGATACCAGCGCCGTCGCCGCGGATCTGCCATAAGGCTGCGGCCTCGTCATGCTTTTCTACTACCCGGGTGCCGATCGCATTAGAAACCGCAGCAACCCTGTCGAGGATCGCTCGGGCGTGTATTCCGCCGGCTTCGACGAATAACCAACTCTCACCCCGGGGTAAATCCGGGACGGCTTTGCCAGCCGAGCGCACCAGCGCCACCAGGCGTGAGTCCATCCCCTCGCACGCGATCAGACTGCCCTCACCGAATTCCTGGTGGGCGGCCTGCAAGATCTCCGGCACCGCATCGGCGGCATCACCAACGGTCGGATACCCCAGCACAAGTAACAGGCGGTGCGGATCTTCTGGCACCAAGCGCACTTCGGCTTCCAACACCGTGGCTAGGGTACCCTCGCTGCCGACCAGAAACCGTTCGACCCGCCCGCGTTGTTCAGGCAGCAGATGTTCCAGGCTGTAGCCCGATACCTGGCGGGAAAACTGTCCGAAATTCGTGCGGATGTGTGCCAGATTGCCTCGGGCAAGCTGCAGCAATTGCTGGGCCGTCGCCCCTTGTGCGGTGCCGTTTCGGGAGTCAAACGCCCCCTGCTCACCATTGCCGAATAACACCGAGAGCGCTTCGACGTTGTCGACGGTCCGGCCGTAGCCCAGGGCGCGCGAACCACAGGCGTTGTTGCCGATCATGCCACCGATTGTGCACCGCGGATGGGTGGACGGATCGGGCCCGAAGCGCAACCCGTACGGGGCGGCCGCGCGCTGCAAGTCTGCGTGCACCACGCCGGGTTCCACGCGAGCGGTCTGGGTGTCTGGGTCGATGGCGATGATCCGATTCAGATCTCTGGTGTCTACCACGATCCCCTCGCCGACCGCATTCCCAGCGATCGATGTCCCGGCACCCCGCATGGTCACTGGAATCTCCAAGGCGCGAGCGACCTCGTGGATAGCATGTAGCTCATCGACGTGTTGCGGCCGGGCCACGGCCTGTGGGATCACCCGATACAGGCTGGCGTCAGAGGAATACATGCCCCTGACCAGTGTCGAATCGGAGACCTGTGAGACGCCGCGGCGCGATAACTCATGCCAAAGTGCGCGCTGGAGTTCATTGGTGTCGGTGTTTTTCTGAGTTTCGGTGCGGCTGAGGGTCATGACGGTGACCTTTCGAGCTCGACTGACTGAGAGGTACTGCCAGTCTAGGGACCCTGGGCCCGAGTCTTGAAGCCTTAGCCAATATAGGCCGCAAATACTACTACTGGACACGGCAGCTTTTCGGGTTTTCCATAACGAAAGTGTCCGGATTTCTCTGTATCGCTTTATACCGCCGCCCCATACTGTTAAAGCATGAGTTCAACAACACAAACCAAGCGGGCGGCCGAGACCAAGCCCGCGCGCCCACCCCTCCGGCTGGGTATGACACTGCTGCACCTGGCCGTCCTCGGCACCATCGGCTGGGCCATCATCGGTTTCCTCGCCGCAGCCATCGGTGTCGGAGCCGGGCTGATCGTCCTCCTGGGCGTTGGCCTGCTGATCTTACTCGGGGTGTTTTACGCACTGTTCGGGATCGCCTGGTTCGAAATCGAACGCGTCGCTAGCCTCTATGACATCCCGGCGCAGCGACTGACCTGGCGCTCGCATCCACAACCCGGATTCGTCGGATACCTCAAATCGTTAGGGCGAAACTTCGCACACGGACGCATGTGGGCAGCCATCGGGAACTTTGTCCTTGCCTGTCTACTGGGTTCACTCATGATGGCAGCAATCCAGGCCATGGTGCGGCTGCTCATTAACGCGTTCGCACCGCTGACCGCGGCCGAAACCGTCACCACGGCTTTTGGTATCGAAATTCAAGCAAGCTACGCGCCCTGGTTGCTCCTCTTGGCACTTGTGTGCGCCGGCGTGGTCGTCGGAATACTGTTCTTACACCGCACCCTGGCTACCGCCATCATCGGTGCAACCGCACGTGAGTCGAAACTGACCGAACAGGTTCGCACCACCACCGTGCAACGCGAAGGAGCGATGCGTGCGGCAGAAGTCGAACGCACTCGCATCGAACGCGATCTGCACGACGGTGTTCAACCCCGGCTCGTGTCGGTGGGCATGACCCTGGGTCTAGCCAAACAAGAGATCGATAACAACCCTGAGCACGCCAAAGAGCTGGTTGACGAGGCTCATACCTCGACCAAGGCTGCGATCACCGAGCTGCGGCAACTGACCCGGGGCATCTACGCCTCGGTGCTGGATGACCGCGGTCTAGATGCTGCACTATCCGCGGTGGCCGGCCGATCACATATTCCGGTCAACCTGGATGTCCGACTCCCCCAGCGATGCTCTCGCGCTGCCGAAGCAGCCGTGTACTTCGCGATCGCTGAGGGTCTGACCAACGCGGCCAAGCACTCGCGAGCCTCCGAGGCCCGTGTGACCGTGCGGATGCGCGAAAATGAGAGTGGTCGCGCCTATATCTGGGCCCGGGTCGAAGACAACGGGACCGGTGGCGCCAAAGTCCTGCCCGGTGGTGGACTGGATGGCATTACCAATCGAGTGGTCGCAGCCGGCGGTACGATCACCGTCGACAGCCCGCCCGGCGGGCCAACAGCTTTGGAAGTGAGCGTGCCATGCGCATCCTAATCGTTGAAGACTCCGTCCTGTTGCGCGAAGGTCTGGTGCGGCTGTTAGAACATTCGGGCCACCAGGTCGCCGCAGCCCTACCGGACACCACTGAGCTATTCACTACGATCGACACCGATATGCCAGACCTGGCCATCCTGGATGTGCGCCTACCACCGACCTGGTCGGATGAAGGCATTCGGGCAGCCATCACAATTCGTGAACGCTACCCGGAACTGCCACTGCTAGTGCTCTCCCAGTACGTCGAAGAGCGCTACGCGTCCGAGCTGATCTCAACCCATACTTCGGCACTGGGGTATCTACTCAAAGACCGGGTCGCCGATGTGACCGAGTTCGTCGAATCGCTCGAGCAAATCCGGTCTGGCGGAACCATCCTCGACCCGGAAGTGGTGGCACAGCTGTTGACCAGAACACACCATGACGATCGCATGCAACGGCTCACCGATCGCGAGCGCACCGTGCTGGCGGCAGTCGCCGAAGGAAAATCCAACCAAGCCATCGCCAAACTCTTGCACCTTTCCGAAGCCAGCGTGGAAAAACACATCACCGCGATCTTCCAGAAACTTGAACTTGAAGCAGACGGCAC
>CALBOC010000078.1 GCA_937896705.1 uncultured Micrococcaceae bacterium
CCCCAGGTTAGATCAGCCATTCGGTGACTTGTTGTCCTTCCTTGCACAGCGGGCACAGTGTTTTGAGGCTGCAGTCGTTTTCTTGATGCACAGCATAAAAGTAGGGACCTTGGACCCAGCGGGCAGCGTCGGCAATATCTTGTTCAGCCCAGGTATGGCCGGATTCCAGCGGCGCCTGAGGTTGAATTTGGACGTTAGTTCGATTTTTACCCAGTTGCACCAAGGCTGCACCGGCCGGATCGGTGCGGTCAACAAGCTCGGTCAATGCTCCTGCTTTGACCATGGCCTGATAGACCCCCAACTGTGGCAGTCGGGTGATATCTGCTGCACTGATCTCAGTGGCCCCGGTCTTGAGATCAACGATGTAGGGCCGGCCGGATTGGTCGACTTCAACCCGGTCAATGACCCCGTTGAGCCGGACTTTCACTTCGTCAAACTCCAGCTCAGCCGTGACTTGTTGTTCGACGGCGACAAGTCTGCGGGGCCCAAATTCTTCGGCCGCAGCTCCTCGACCAGTTTTGTAGCCGGATCGTATGCCAGAGACATACTGATAGAAGAACTCGAGGGCCCGTTCTGCTTTGGCGTACAGCGCGTCATATTCCCAGCCGGGTTCAATGCCCGCTTCGGCTGCCAGGACAGGGAATTTTTCCTTCAATTCGGTGAACATCGAGTCAACATCGGCATCTCGGTATTTTTCGGCAATCGCGTGGATGAACGTTCCGGTGGCCGCGGCCGGTCCTGCTGCCGATGTGGAGACCTGGTAAATAAACCATTGCAGCGGCGAATGCACCGCGGTTTCTACGGTCGACGGTGACAATTGAATACGATTGGGTTTCCCTTGTTCGTCGAGCCCGTGAATGGGGCGCGTCGTGGATAACTCGTTGAGACCCCACCAGTTCGCCGGATCGGCGGTCGCGATACCGCCCTCGGCAAGCACCGCGAGCGCACGAGCTGCCTGATCAGCTTGATTTTGTATCGGAGGAGCATCGGCGACACCAGCTTCTAGCTGGCGCTCGGCGTCCTCGAGGGTACGCCGCAAGTGAATAACTAGTCCATCTACCGTCAGCGGAGTGGCGACCGGGGTGTATGGGCGTACCGGTTGGTCATCGGTCGGAGTCCACGGGGCGAGCCGTTCAATGAACATCGACGGCTGGTGATCAGCGTCAGCGACCGCAGTGGCGATTAAACGGCGAGAAGCTCGAGAGATGGCGGCAGCAAAAGTTCTCAGCTCATCGTGACGGACCTGCGCGATGCGCTCGTTGATGGGCTGTTGGCCTGCGGTGCCGGTGACTTCTTCGACCAGTTCTTGGGTGTGCAGCAGTTGGCCGCGCAACCGGGTGTTGGGCCATATGCCTTCTTGGACTCCCACGACAAAGACGGTGTCCCAGTCACGTCCGGCCGCAGTGGTCGGGGTGAGCACAGCGACCCCGGTTTGGCCGCCCCGGTTGGACAATGAATCCATCGGTAGGTCTTGTTCTGCCAGATACTCGGTAAACCCGAGCGCAGTTTGGCCTGGGAATTGGACCGCGTAACGTTCAGCGGCCTCGAACAGGGCGACGGTCGCGTCGAGGTCGCGGTTCGCTCGGATGGCGGCATCTTTGTCGTTCGACAGGGCTTGTTCTTCCCAGACTTTTCCGACCTGTGGCAGTGCGGTTTCCCATCCGGCCCACAGCACCATTTCTGCGGAGGCTTTTTCGTTGATCGTGGCCTGCACCATGGCGGCTAGCATCCGTCCGATGCGCACTGCCCCTGCGGTATAGCGTGGCAACGCTCGGTCGGGATCCAGCCCCAGGATGTTGGTGGCGTCTTCTGGGTTTGCCACCAGATGGTCGAGTAGCTCAGCTGAATCACGGGTGCCCTGCGCATCTCGTTCAGCGGCGAGTAATCGACGTCTCAGGTTGCGTAGTTCTAAGGGGGTGGAGGCGCCATAGCGTCCGGTGATCAGCCAGTGTAGATCTGCGGGGTCTAATCCGGTGGCGGTTTCGGCGTTTCCGTGCGCGACCGCATCGGCTGCCGCGGTCAAGACCAGCAATGGGGCGGCCGCAGGTTGTTGGTTCAACATCACTTCGCTGGTGGAACGCACCACCGGGATGGCTTCGGTCTCGAGCGCCGTCACGACCTCGGAGATTTTGGCTGCGGTACGCGCTAGCACGGCCATGTCTTCAAAGGCCACCCCCTGACGATGGTGCAGCTCAAGGATCTGCTGAACGATAAACAGGTGCTCTTGGACAGGTGAGGCCAGTCGATGGACGGCCAGCGCGTCGTCATGGTCGGCTGCACTGAGGTTGGTTCGAGCATCGGGCAGCCCGGAGACGGCCGGGATGCGGCTGACGGTGCGCTGATAGGCCGTGTGCAATCGGTCAGCCAGCCGGTAGCCGGTTTCTAGGGTGATCGTGGGCGCGTTCGGGGCTAGGACCTCGGGCCAGTGCACGAGTTCTTGGGGGCGGGCGCCGCGGAATCCTTGAACGGTGGTGTCAGGATTGACGGTGATAACAATGTCACGGTCGGTGCCGATGAGTTTGATCAACCGGTGAATAGCCGGTGTGGCGTCCTGGAAATCATCAATAATGATGTGCCGGACGCGCTGGATCTCGGCTGCGGCGAAAGCCGGGTTGGCTTCCCAGAGTTTCGCGGCTGCGGTAATGAGCCCCGAGGGGTCATAGGCCGCAGCACCTGATAGGTCCAGCACGTCACGATAATCTTGCAAGATAATGGCGGCGGCAACCCATTCGGCCCGGCCTTTCTTCTTGCCGAGCGCGGCGAGTTCGCCGGGTTCGATGCCGTATTCGGCGCTGCGGTCGATGAGTTCACGCAACTCATGACGTAACCCTCGCAGCCCGACGGCTTCGATAAGGTTCTCCGGCCATTCAATGGTCAGCTGCGGGTCGGTCTGATACCCCTCAATGAGTTCAGCAATCAGCCGGTCCTGCTCGGCGCCGGCTAAGAGTCGCGGGCTGACGCCTTCGTCTTCTCGCATTCGGTGGATGAGATCGAATGCATAGGAGGCGAACGACCGAACCGGGGTCTCGGCTCGAGAGTCAATGGATTCATAATTCAGGCGCGCGGTGAGGTAATCCCGCAGTTGTGCCGCACCCGTTCGCGTATTGGTCAGCAGCAGTACCTGGTTGGTTGGCACTCCGGCCGTGATTTTGGCGACCGCGTATTCGACAGCGGTGGTGGTTTTCCCGGTTCCCGGACCGCCCAGCACCAGCATTGGGCCGTGCCCAACCGGTTGGTCGACAATCTCTTGCTGTTTAGCGTCAAGAACCGGGGCAGGACGATACAGGTTCTTGGGCCGAAGCAGTTGCGGAGTGGAAACCATAGCCTCTATTGAACCATCTTTCACCCGCGCACTAACAATGTATCCACAACGCAAGTGATCATCCACATGTTATTCAATTACAGTCCGCGACAAGGTATTTTGGAAACATGCTCAATCCTGAACGCGTCTTGGCCATCCCGGGCCCGACCGAGCCCTGGCATGCCGGGACGCTAGTGGGCTTCGATTTGGAAACCACCGGGCGCAACCCGCACACTGCGCGTATCGTGACAGCATCGATTGTGCTGTTGGATCCGCAAGGTCAGCTCCGGGCAACCGCGGAGTGGCTGGTTGATCCCGAAGTCGAAATTCCGGCGGAGGCGGCCGCCGTGCACGGGGTCACCACCGAACATGCCCGAGCCCATGGGATGGATGCGACTCAGGGGTTGGGTGAAATTGTGGCCACGCTGATGGATTTCATGTATCACCGTGTCCCGGTGGTGGCCTACAACGGGGTCTATGACTTCACGGTGCTGACCGCCGAGATGGCCCGCCGCCAGATGGGTGATTTCGCGGTGGCTGGGGTGGTGGATCCGTATGTGTTGGATAAACATGTCGACACCTACCGGAAGGGCAAACGAACCCTGGAAGCGGTGTCGGCGCATTACGGGGTGGCCCTCGATGCTGCTCACACGTCGCTGGCAGATTCGATTGCCGCAGTCCAGGTTGCCCAAGCCATGGTGGCGCATCATCCGGAACGCTTTGATGTGCCGCTGGAGACAATTTTCAACCATCAGATCCGGTGGAAAGCTGAGCAAGCGGCAAGTTTTGAACAGTACTTGCGGCGCAAAAATCCACAAGCGACAGTGTCTCGAGATTGGCCTGTGGAACACCCGCAGTCTCGAGCTTCGGCATAATGTTCCGTCGGAGATCGGGGTCGCTTCTAAGAACCCGAAGCTCTTATGAGGAACGCGCCTGGCTTGCTCCGGGCAGCGGATCCTGACCGAGCTCTTTCCCCATGGTTTCTGTCAGGAGTTGACCACCATTAGTCAGCAGGGCCCGCTTCCACGGCAGAACCCCATCAATTTCGATTTGGATGGAAAAACTCAGCAGGGTTCGAATAATGACAATAATGCCCAGGACTACGGTTTCTTCTAGCGACGGATTCATCACGGTCCGGATGAGGTCGGCAGCAACCAGAATCTCCAGACCCAATAGAATTGCTGATCCCACCATGGTGCGTAACAGATGAAACGCGGCGCGTCCCCCTCGGCGTTGCGCGAGAGCGCGAATGGCGAAGTATCCCGCGATCACAAAGCCGATGATCATGGTGACCACGCCTAGCCCCTCAAGGACCAGGACGATGATTTCAACGATCGATTCGGGGGACATCACGGTTGTTTCCTCTCATCGCCTTCTGCGGGCACTTCATGGGGCGGGGGTCAGATCATCTCGAACCTCAGCGTGGTGACAAGCCGATGGATGATCGGTCCCGGGACGAGTGACCAGTGCGGGCACTTGCTCGGCACAAATCTCCGTGGCTTTCCAACATCGAGTGCGAAACCGGCACCCTGAAGGCGGATTGGCCGGGCTGGGCGGATCCCCCTGCAACACGATCTGTTCGCGTTGTCCGCGAAGCGTCGGATCCGGCACCGGTACCGCAGACAGTAACGCCTGGGTATAGGGGTGGGCCGGGGCACCATAGATTTCTTCTTCGGTGCCGGTCTCCACGATCTTGCCCAAATACATCACCCCGACCCGATCGGAGATGTGGCGTACCACCGAAAGGTCGTGGGCAATGAAGATATATGACAAGCCGAATTCGACTTGTAAGTCGTCCAGGAGGTTCATCACCTGGGCTTGGACTGACACATCCAGTGCCGAGACCGGCTCGTCCAAAATAATGACGTCGGGGTTCAGGGCCAGCCCACGAGCGATACCAATTCGCTGACGTTGCCCGCCAGAAAATTGGTGCGGGTAGCGGTTAATGTGTTCGGGATTTAGGCCCACCACGTCCAGCAGTTCTTGGACTCGTGTGCGGATCCCCTGTGGAGGTTTGACATCCCGGTGCACGCGGAATGGTTCGGCCACGATATCACCCACCGACATGCGCGGATTTAACGAGGTATATGGGTCCTGGAAAATGATCTGAATTTTACGGCGTAAACGTCGCAGCGTTTCACCGGACACGGACAAAAAGTCTTCGCCGTGAAATTCGATTTCGCCCGCGTCGGGTTCTTCCAATCGGACTAATAGTCTGGCCAGCGTGGATTTTCCGGACCCCGATTCGCCGACGATGCCCAGTGTTTCACCACGCCGCAGCTGCAAGTCAATCCCATCAACGGCCTGAACTGCCCCGATTTGTTTTTGGAAGATCACACCGCGGCGCAATGGGTAGTGCTTGACCAACCCGCGGACATCTAATACGACTTCGCGGTCGGCAAAGGGATCAGTGGGTGAGGTCATCATGATGCTCCTTGGTCGCGTCGGGGTGCAACTGATCACGGTAATGGCAGGCGGAAACGTGGCCTTCTATCACCGGCAAGAGCTCGGGTCGTTCAGCCACACACAGCTCAGTGGCCATTGGACAGCGAGGCTGGAATAGACACCCGGGTGGGAGGTCGGTGAGTTTGGGTGGCAGTCCCTCGATGGCGCGCAGCCGCCCATCGGTGCCATCGATCCGCGGAATGGAATCCAGCAGGCCTTGGGTGTAGGGGTGTGAGGGATGCTGATAGATCTCATAGACATCGGATGCTTCCATCACTTGGCCGGCGTACATGACGGCGATTTCGTCAGCCACGTCAGCTACCACGCCCAAGTCGTGGGTAATCAGGATCATCCCCATCGTGAATTCATCCTGGAGGTCTTTGAGTAGTCGCATCACTTGGGCCTGAACGGTGACGTCCAGCGCGGTGGTGGGTTCATCGGCAATGAGGAGTTCGGGGTCCAAGGCGATGGCCATGGCGATCATGATGCGTTGTCGCATTCCACCGGAAAATTCGTGCGGGTAGTCTCCGACTCGGTCTTCAGCCGCCGGGATCCCAACCCGTTGCATGAGCTGGATGGCCCGTTCTCGTGCTTGGTTGCGGTTCATTTTGTGGTGGACCCGGAACATTTCGGCAATTTGCCATCCCACCGGATACACCGGATTCAGGGCCGATAGCGCGTCCTGGAAGATCATCGCGATGTTACGTCCGCGGAGCCGACGACGCCGTTCTTCGGACATGGTCAGCAGATCTTCCCCGTGGAACAGGATTTGGCCGCCGGAGATGTTGCCGGGTGGGACATCCAAGATTCCCATGATGGCTTGTGCCGTGACGGATTTACCGGATCCGGACTCCCCCAGGATGGCTAATGTTTGCCCGGCTTCGAGGGTGAAGTTCAATCCGTTGACGGATTGAACCACGCCGGATTTGGTATGAAATTCAACGTGCAGGTCGCGGACTTCCAACAGTGGAGCGGTCTGGTTGGTCGATTGCACCTTGTCGGCCCTCATTTCTTGATTTTGGGATCGATGGCATCGCGAATGGCATCGCCCATCACGGTGAACGCGAACACGGTGATCGCCACAAATACTAAGGGGA
>CALBOC010000079.1 GCA_937896705.1 uncultured Micrococcaceae bacterium
TTCATCACGTCGCGTGACTTCGGTCCGACCACGGCGATGGTGGCGTACTGTTCGGTCACCGAGGACGCGAAGACATCAAGCTCTGGCCATTCGGTTTGCAGCCACTCTTCGATCCAGTCCAGAACGTCGGCGGCCCCTCCGGTGGTGGTGTGCATGAAGAACCGGTCTTCGGCCAACCGCAAGGTCACACCGTCGTCGAAGATCATGCCGTCAGGTTTGAGCATTACACCGTAGCGGCCCATGCCTTCTTTGAGTTTGACGTAGCCGTTGGTGTAGATCCGGTTGAGGAATTCGGGCACATCTTTGCCGCGCAGTTCGATCTTGCCCAGCGTGGAGCCATCGAACATGCCCACCGAGTCACGCACCGCAGCGCACTCGCGGTAGACGGCCTCGTCCATGGTCTCGTTGCCCTGCGGGTAGTAGCGGGCGCGTTTCCACTGGCCAACATCTTCAAACACGGCACCGGCAGCCACGTGAGCTGAGTGCATTGGGGTGCCACGGGCAACTTCAAAGAGGTTGCCACGACGGCGCCCCGCCAGCGCGGCGAAACCAACCGGCGTGTAGGGCGGCCGGAACGTGGTCGTCCCGATCTCGCCCAGATCTTCGACACCAAGGATGCTAGCCATGACGCCGATAGTGGGCACTCCAGAGGTTTTGCCCTGATCCGCGCCGGTTGAGATCGAGGTGTAGCGTTTGACGTGTTCGACCGAGCTCATGCCTGCGCCGGTGGAGCGCAGGATATCGGCAACCGTCTGGTCGCGCTGTAGATCCACGAAGTGATTGTCATAGTCTTCGGGAGCTTCACCGTCTGGGGAAGGAACCAACCACAGCGGCTGGACCGGACCATATGGGCGGTCAATGGCCCGGGCGGCTTGAGCTTCAGCGGCGTAACCCGCCGCGGTGGCTGCAGCGGCACCGGCTTTAGCCCCAGAAGTCAGCGCTGATGCGGTGGAATACTTACCGTTAAGGGCGCCTGCTAGGCGCATGTTTTCCACCGATTCCACGGCGACAAAGCCCTGGAGCTGGGCATCCCAGTCAATGCGACCTCTACGCCCTGAGTGCAGGTGCACGACCGGCGACCAACCACCCGAGACGGCCAACGTGTCGACCTCGAGGCGCTGGGCTTTGGATAGATCCAGCGCACCATTGAGTGGGGCCACGGTGATGGCGTTGAGTTCGTTGTCCTCCCCGGCGTGGGTGTCAACAACGGCCGAGCCGATGATGACGTTGACGCCTTCGGAGACGGCTTGTTGTGCTGCCGCCGATGCCGAGGAGCGCGCGTCGATAACGGCGACGACTCCCCCGGTGGCTGCCAGTTCCGAGACCAGCGGGTAAACCGAGTCGTTGGTGGTAAACACGGCGATCTGTTTGCCGGCGCGCACCGCGTACCGGTTCAGATACGTCCGCACCGCCGAAGCCAGCATAACGCCGGGTCGGTCGTTGTTTTTGAAAATGATCGGACGTTCATGCGCTCCGGTGGCCAGGACCACTTGGTCGGCGCGCACGTGCCACACGCGTTCCCGTGAGATACCTTCACCGGGGTCTTCATCCAGGTGATAGGTGCGGCGCTGAACGGCGATCGCGTAGTTTTCGTCGTAGACGCCGGTTACGGTCGTATCGGCGAGCACTTCAACGTCGTCGGCTGCGGTCAACTGTGCCAGTGTGTTGTCGATCCACTGCGGTGCGGGCACCCCGTCGATGGTTTCATAGGGCGCATCCAACAGGCTTCCGCCGGCCCATGGCTTTTCATCCATGAGCATGACGCGAGCCCCCGAGGCGGCGGCGTTCGCTGCGGCAGTCAACCCTGCCGGGCCGGCTCCGACCACCAATACATCGGTGTGGACGTGAACGTGATCGTAGTAAGCCTGGTCCGCGGCAGGGTCTAGCTTACCGAGTCCGCTCAGCTGCGTCGCTTTTATCCCGTTCGTCACCGGAACTGTGGTGGATGTCATCATCGACTCTTCGATGTCACCGGCGTGACGCGGCGACAGGTGCACCAGCGAGTTGGGTTCTTCGACCCCGGCTGCGAACACGCCACGTGGACGGTTCCAGTACATCGAGTTGGCTGCCGAACGGGTACCGGTGGCCAACAGGGCTGAGGCGACCATATCGCCGCGCAGTGCGGTGGCCGGCTGCCCGTCGATGGTCACCTCGACGGTGTCGTTGTGGTCGACCACGGCGTGTGGTGCCTGGTCGGGGTTCAAGCGGTAGGAGTGGTTCCCCTGGCGACCATCGGTGGTCTGTGTTGTTTGATCAATGGGGGTGTGAGTCACTTGGAACCTCCGGTAACTTCAGGGCGAGGCGAGCCGGCCGGGTAGGTGGTTTTGAATTTATAGGTCACGGTGTCGCGGATCGCGTTGAACCATTTGCGGCAACCGCCGCTGTGGACCCACCGTTCGGCGAAGTCGCCTTTGGGGTTATCGCGATAGAACAGGAACTCGCCCCATTCGCGGTCAGACAGTGCGTAGGGATCTTCGGGGTAGGCGACGTGGGCTTCCCCGCCGTAGCCGAATTCGGTTTCGTTGCGTGGCCCGCAGTACGGGCAATCAATGAGCATCATGGCTGTTGCCTTTCGTTAGTGGGCCACGGCTGCTGCGCCGTGTTCGTCAATCAGATGACCGGTTTCGAAACGCTCCAGGCTAAAGGGCGCGTTGATTTCGTGGGGTTCATCGTGGGCGATGGTGTGGGCCAGGGCGTAGCCGGCACCCGGGGTGCCCTTGAAGCCGCCGGTTCCCCAACCACAGTTGACGTAGAGGCCATCCACTTCGGTTTTGGACACAATCGGCGAGGCGTCCGGGGTGGTATCGACGATGCCGCCCCAGGTGCGTAGCACGTGTGCGCGAGCAAAGATCGGGAACAATTCCACCGCGGCGGCCATTTGTTCCTGAATCACGTGGAAGGCACCGCGTTGGCCGTAGCCGTTATAGGTATCAATGCCAGCACCCATGACCAGTTCGCCCTTGTGCGCCTGGGAGACGTAGACGTGGATGTGGTTGGACATGACCACGGTCGGGTGCACGGGTTCAAACAGTTCCGATACCAAGGCCTGCAGCGGGTGGGACTGGATCGGTAGTTTAATACCGGCCATTTCGGCCAACTGGGACGAATGTCCCGCACCGCACAGGGCGACCTGGCCGGCGTGGATCTTCCCGCGCGTCGTGTTGACGCCGGTAACCTTACCGTTTTCGACCAGCACGTCGGTGACCTCGGTGTTCTGAATGAGATCGATGCCGGCCATATCAGCAGAACGGGCCAGCGCCCAGGCGACGTGGTCGTGTTTGGCGATCCCCGCGCGCGGCTGGTAGGTCGAGCCCATGATCGGGTACCGGATGTTGTCCGAAATATTAATGATCGGACAGATCTCTTTGACTTCTTCGGGTTCCAGCCACTCAGAATCGACGCCGTTGAGCCTGTTGGCGTTAACCCGTCGCTTGGAGTCGCGCACCTCCGAGACGTGGTGAGCCAGGTTCAGGACCCCGCGCTGGGAGAACAGGAAGTCATAGTCGAGCTCTTCTGGGAGCTCTTCCCAGAGCTTGAGGGACGTTTCGTAGATGTTGGCCGATTCGTCCCAGAGGTAGTTCGATCGAATGATGGTCGTGTTGCGGGCCATGTTGCCGCCACCCAACCAGCCCTTATCGATTACGGCCACATTGGTGATGCCGTGCCGGGCGGCTAGGTAGTGGGCAGTAGCCAGTCCGTGCCCGCCAGCTCCAACGATGATGACATCGTAGGACGACTTCGGTTCCGGGTTGCGCCACAGGTATTCGGGGTGTTGTGGGAGAAGTTCTGCCATGGTTATGCTCCGAACGGTTCCAGGTTTGGGTATAGCGGATGAGCTTCGGCCAGCGTTTTGACGCGTTCGGCGAGCTCAGGGAGGGTTTCACGATTACCGGTGGCCCCGGCAATAAGGGTCAAGGCAATGATGTCGGCGACCTCAGTGAAGGCCTTGGTGCCAAAACCGCGAGTGGTCAACGCCGGAGTGCCAATGCGCAGACCGGAGGTCGTCATGGGTGGGCGTGGATCCCACGGGACCGCGTTGCGGTTGACGGTGATGTCGACTTCCTGCAACAGGTCTTCGCCCTGTTTGCCGTCCAGCTCGGAGTTCCGAAGATCGACCAATACCAGGTGCACATCGGTACCACCGGTCAACACCGAGATGCCAACGTCTGCGACATCTGGTTGGGATAGACGGTCAGCCAGAATTTTTGCGCCTTCTAGGGTGCGACGCTGACGTTCGGCGAATTCTTCTTCGGCGGCGACCTTGAAGGCCACGGCTTTACCTGCGATGACGTGCATCAGCGGCCCGCCTTGCTGGCCCGGGAAGACTGCCGAGTTGACCTTCTTTGCGATGTCGGCGTCGTTGGTCAGGATGATGCCACCGCGTGGACCAGCCAAAGTTTTGTGTGTCGTCGAGGTCGAGACGTGGGCGTGGGGCACCGGTGAGGGGTGCAGTCCGGCGGCGACCAGTCCGGCGAAGTGGGCCATATCGACAAACAGGTAGGCGCCGACCTCATCGGCGATTTCGCGGAAGCGGGCGAAATCCAGCTGACGTGGGTAAGCGGACCAACCAGCGACGATCATCTTCGGCTGGTGCTCGCGTGCCAGCCGGGCAACCTCGTCCATGTCAACTTCATAGGTGGTTTCATCCACGGAGTAGGGCACGATGTTGTAGAGCCGGCCGGAGAAATTCAGTTTCATACCGTGGGTCAGGTGGCCGCCGTGGGCCAGGTTCAGTCCCATGACGGTGTCGCCTGGACGGATCAACGCGTGCATAACCGACGCATTAGCTTGGGCACCAGAGTGGGGTTGCACGTTGGCGTACTGGGCGCCGAACAGTGCTTTGACGCGTTCAATGGCCAACCGCTCCACGGAGTCGGCGTGTTCACAGCCACCGTAGTAGCGTCGCCCGGGATAGCCCTCGGCGTATTTATTCGTCAGCACCGATCCTTGAGCCTGCATAACCGCCATCGGAGTGTGGTTTTCCGAGGCGATCATTTCCAGGCCGCTTTGCTGGCGCTGGAGTTCCTGATCGAGGAAACCGGCGATTTCTGGATCTAGCTCAGTTAGATCCTGGGTCAGTGACGGCGCAACCTGAGACTCGAACTGCATGGAGGTGGTACTTGGCATGAAACTTCCTTTGAAATCCTGAACGACACTTGATATATCAG
>CALBOC010000080.1 GCA_937896705.1 uncultured Micrococcaceae bacterium
GCATGATCCGGATCAGGTTGTTCGGGTCTGCGCGTTGCGCACTCTCAGCCGAAGCGGCTCCCCGGGGTACGGTCTCCACCGTAGGTCACCTGCTGGTGACACCGCTGCGTATTGCACAGTGGCAATACGCAGCGGTGTTTCCTTAGATCGCCGCGTCCATGCCTTTCGTTCGGAGGATTTCGCGCTGATTGGGGTTGACTGATTCGCGGAAGGGCATCTGAACGACTTCAGCAGCCACGGGGCTGCCGGGCATATCCGCATACTGTTCTGGCAGGTGGACCCACAGTTCCGTGCCGATTGCGGAATGTTCTACCGGGACGTATCCCATGGCGATGTTCTGACCTATTTCTGGTGAATACCACGGGGAGGTGACATACCCGCTCGCTGCGCCGTCTGAGGTGGTCGAAATCAGCCAGAAGTCTGACGCGTAATCATTGATCGGTGCCCCACCCATAATCATGCCGACTAACTGGTGTGTATAGGGCTGTTGCCCGGCCTCAAGCTGTGCACGAGCTGCCTCGAGGGCAGCTTTGCCAATGTAGTCGGCGGCTTTCTCGCGAGGAACCTGATAGGCCAAGTTCACTTGGAAGGGTAAGGTTTCCTGGTCCATATCTTGCCCCCACGAAAGAATACCGGCAGCTATGCGCCGATGGTGTGCCGGTGCAATGACTGATAGCTGATGTTTCTCACCGGCCTCTAAGATGGCATTCCACATGCCTTCGGCGTGCAGGGAGGCGTCATAGAGGTAGATTTCATAACCCTTTTCACCCGAGAACCCGGTCTGGGAGACCACCACGTCATGACCTGCTACCTGACCGGACAGCAGCCCGTATGGGGGCAGCTGGGCGACCGCGTCCCCGAAGAGATCGGTCATGAGATCCACTGACTTCGGGCCTTGGATCTGTACTGGGGCCACGTCGATTTCTTTAATGTCGACATCAAATCTGCGCCCCACGTTGACGCCTTGTAGCCACAGTTCCAGGTCAGAGTCGGAGATGGAGAACCAGAACTCGTCTTCAGCAACGCGCAAAAGAACGGGATCGTTTAAGATCCCGCCGGTCTCATTGCACAAGATAACGTAGCGTGCCCGCATGACTGGAATTTTGGTCGCGTCTCGGGTGATCACGAAGTTCACGTAGGCTTCAGCATCAGGCCCTTTGACCTGGATCTGGCGCTCTACCGCCACATTCCAGAGCGTCACGTGGTT
>CALBOC010000081.1 GCA_937896705.1 uncultured Micrococcaceae bacterium
GCGTTGTGGAATGACACTTTTGCCGACTCAGGGTGGCAGTCGTCCTGGACGGTATTTTATTGGGCGTGGACCATTAGCTGGTCACCATTTGTTGGTATCTTTATTGCCAGAATTTCTAAAGGACGCACCATCCGCCAATTCGTGACCGGTGTGCTAGCGGTACCGGCCGGTTTTTCGGTGCTGTGGTTCGGGATCTTTGGACACTCCGCGTTCGATATTGAACTCAACGGCGAGGGCGGGCTGGTCGAAACTGTGGTCGAACAAGAGGACGTTCCCGGAGCATTATTTGCATTCCTAGAACATTTCCCCGCCGTCGGTTTCGTCTCGATTATTGCGATCATTTTGGTGACGATTTTCTTCATCACCTCGGTCGACTCCGCTGCGTTAGTCACCGACACCATGGCCAACGGCCACGAAGACTACAACCCGCTGGGCCAACGCATCTTTTGGGCCGTGGCAATTGCGGTGATCACCGCAACCCTGCTGGTATTCTCCGGATCCGGTGGGCTTGAAGCACTCGAACAATTCGTCGTTCTGGTCGGGCTACCGTTCTTTATCATGGCCTACTTCCAGATGTATGCGATCTATCGAGCCCTACGTGAAGACGCCAGCGAATTACCACCCATGCGGACACGACGGTGGAAGAAAGTCTTACCACCAGAAGAAATCGAACGTCGCCGCTACGACGACAAGCATGATGCCGAGGATGCGGTCGTAGAACCCGAGGCCGCAGAAGAGGCCCCGGTTATGCGAGACCCTTATGAAGCAGACCGGGTTATCGGCCGACCTGGCACCTTGTCTGCACGAACCGGTTCAGCGCCGATCCGTCGACGCGGCCTGACTCAACCCACTCGCCCGCTCAACGACAAACGCCGACGGCGCGAGCAGGACGAGACGTAGGTCGGGCTAGTAATCTTCGATCGAGGGCAAGCGGCGGGCCAGGACCACATCTTTGGCTTGGGACCCGCCAACCATGAATTCCCGGGTACCGATCTGGTGAAAACCGAGGCGCTCGTAGAAACTGATCGCACGCTGATTTGCTTGGTTCGTACCCAACCAGAGCCACTCATGCTCGGTGGTGATGTAGTGCTCCAGCAG
This sequence comes from uncultured Micrococcaceae bacterium, assembly GCA_937896705.1. Lineage (GTDB taxonomy): Bacteria > Actinomycetota > Actinomycetes > Actinomycetales > Micrococcaceae > Yaniella. The sequence goes on from CALBOC010000081.1 coordinate 1,099, forward strand.
GTGCGACATGAGTTTCTGCGAGACCCCCGCACCGTGAAAATCGGGGTCGACGTAGAACTTGGACAGCATCACCGTGGTAGCCGGCGGCAACTCCTGGTGCAACTTTGCGTTAGTGGGGACTTCTTCGTTGAGGCACACGCTATAGCCCACCAGCATCGCTCCATCGGTTGCCACGAGCACATAACTGTCGTCGTCGGCTATCCACCGGCGAAAGACTTCGTCGTTGAGCTGGTCTCGAATGAACTCCTGGACGGCCGCCTGGTCCATCTCTGGCGGGCAGGCCAACGGGAACGTGCGTGCCGCCAGGGGCACGAGTTCATGGCTATCGGTGGCTTTGGCTACACGAATTGAGACGCTCATAAGTGCCTATTCTAAGCTGTCCTGCCACACGCATGGGAAATCAGGCATAGGGCAAGCTTAGGCCGAAGGTGGTTGTACCGTTCGGCCGGTAAACCACGCGTGCAGGTCCTGCCGAAAAGCAAGAGCTAAGACCCACCCGGCGGCTATCACTTGTGCAAGGCTCAAGGCTAACCCGACCGTATCGGTGGCTCCTGTGGCGAAAACCCGGATGAGCCCCTGCACACCGCCCAGTGCTGCAAGCACGGCCAGTACAATGGCAACCCAGCGAGCCCAGTTTTTAGCTCTGCGGGCCCAGAACCAGGCCGCACCGTAGACCAGAAGCACAATGATCAACAGGGTCAGATACGTGTTCTGCAAGGCCGCCACCGTGGTGGTCGTGCCATCGGCAAGGTTGATCATTGCTTCGTGGGCGGCGGGCAAGAGGGTGACAATGAAATTGATCGCCTGGGCGGCAACCATCAGCAGCGCCAGGATGAGAAAAGCTGTCGTGAAGTTCTTGACGTTGGTCGGCTTTGCTTCCGGCGTGCGGGGTGTCGACATGCAGGCTCTGGCTTTCTGTTGGGACGCGTATAAAACGTGCTTCCAGCCTAGCCCTGGAGCTCGCGGTGCATCGCGAACCAGTGGGCGGTGCGTTGCTCAAGCGCCTGAACCACCCACCACACGGTGATCACTACAATTACCCAACTGACGATCGTATCGACGAAGACCAGACCGGACAGCTCGCCGTAGGCGGTGGCAAACACCAGCGTGTAAGCCGCCGAGATGAGAAACAGCACGGCCAACACGAGTCCCAGAAACCGGGCCCAGTTGCGGTTGGCTCGCAGCCCCAAGCCAACAACCACGAATAGGGCCGCGTTGATGAGTGCGAAGCCGATGAACGATGCGGTTGCGGCGGTGAACATTGTGCCCAGCAGGTCGGGGGTCAGTGCTTCGAATTCGGCCGGGGGGAGGTAGTGCCGAAAGTATTCCGTGGCTCCTTGGGAGCGCATGGCCATAATACTGACCACCGCTGACAGGGCGTGTAATCCTAGCAGCGGCCAGACCAGTAATTTGGTCAACTGCACCGAGCGGGGTGCGACGTCTAACGATGACGGCTCGTTCGGTAGGGTGGCTTGGGTCATTGCGTCCTCATCTGCGCGATGTGTGTCGTTGCGCACTCGGGGGTTAAATGCCACCGCCTGGCTGATGACCAGCCAGGCGGCGAAAAGCGTGTGTCAGCGGGCTAACGGGAGGAAACCGGATTTTCGGTAGACCTCATCCAGCACCGGGGCCGCTACACTTCGAGCTTTGGCCGCACCCACTGCCAGGATCCGGTCGAGCTCAGCGGGATCATCGAGCAGTTCAAGTGCCCGGGTACGGATCGGTGCCAAGCGTTCGGTCACGGCCTCGGCCAGATCGACTTTCAAGTGCCCGTACATCTTGCCTTCATAGGCTGCAACGAGTTCTTCGACGGTCTGGTCGGTGACCGAGGCGTAGATGTCGAGCAGATTCGAGACACCGGGTTTGTTCTGGCGGTCATATGAGATCTCGGTGCCAGCATCAGTCACGGCGGACTTAATGCGTTTTGCGGTGACCTTGGGTTCATCCAGAATGTTGATCAGTCCGTTGGGTGAGGTCGCTGATTTCGACATCTTGGCGGTGGGTTCCTGCAAATCATAAATTCGGGCGCCAGTTTCCGGGTAAAATCCGACGGGTACGACAAAGGTCTCACCGAAGCGGTGGTTGAACCGCTGAGCCAAAGTACGGGTCAGTTCAATGTGCTGACGCTGGTCGTCCCCCACCGGAACACCGTGCGGCTGGTACAGCAAAATATCAGCGGCCATGAGCATCGGGTAGGTAAACAGGCCGACCCCGGCCGCGTCCACGCCCTCACGTGCCGACTTGTCCTTGAACTGTGTCATTCGGGACGCTTCGCCCATCCCGGTCAAGCACGTTAGGATCCAGGTCAGCTGTGTGTGCTCGGGAATGTGGGACTGCACAAACAGCGTGGAGCGTTCCGGATCGATGCCAGCAGCGATGTACTGGGCGGCGGCCACCCGAGTCCGTTTGGTCAGATCTTCGGGATCCTGGGGCACGGTGATCGCGTGTAAATCCGGGATGAAGTAGAAAGCTTCGAAGTCTTCTTGGACCTTGACCCAGTTCACCAACGCACCCAGGTAATTACCTAAATGCAAGGAGTCTGCGGAGGGTTGCATCCCGGACAGCACGCGCGGGTGTGCAGCGGCTGAGGTCAGGTGAGCGGTTTTGGTCAGATCCGTGGCGAGGATATCGGCCGGTGTGGGTTGGCTGGTAGACACGAACGAGCCTTTCTAGAACTGGTAGTCGACCACAAGCGGTGAGTGGTCTGAAAAACGTTTGTCATATGACGGTGCGCGGTCCACCACTGCTTTGGTCACTTTGTCCGCCAAGGGTGGGGTCGCGGCTTGATAGTCGATGCGCCAACCGGCATCGTTATCAAATGCTTTGCCGCGGTATGACCACCAGGTGTAGGG
>CALBOC010000082.1 GCA_937896705.1 uncultured Micrococcaceae bacterium
TCCAACGAGACCGCCAAAGAAACCCTGCAGGCAGTCGCCGAAACCCTAGCCGAACGCGACCTCGACGGTGCACATGACAACTTCGCCGCCCAGCTGCCCGAAGAGATCGCTCCCGTCGTGAAGCAGGGTGATAAGAACAGCCGAGAGAAGTTTGACGCCGACGAGTTCGTCAACCGGGTCGGCAAGCGTCTGGGTACCTCGGAGAAAGATACTCAGGCCAGAACTCATGCAGCTCTCTCCACTCTGGCTGAGGCCGTCTCCGATGGCGAACAGCTGGATCTGCTCAGTGCCTTACCACAAGACCTCAGCCCATACGCCGTGTGGAAAGCAAACGCTAAACCGTCCTAACCCCTAACAACACACTTGTGAGGAACGCGGTGGTGCCTGGTCAACCTCGGCCAGGCACCACCGCTTTTTCATGCGGCGGCCGCGCCGAACGCCTTCCCACGGCGCGGTGATTCCGTTAGTGTGCAAGGAACCGCCGAGGGAAGGTAAAACATTATGAGCGTCGAAGCGGCAGTCATCCAATTCGCGCCGACCACCGATAAAGCAGCGAACCTCGACACGATTCGAGGGTACGTCGCGCAGGCCGCTGAGCAGGGTGCCGATATCGCGGTTTTGCCCGAGTACGCGACGTATGCGAAGTTCGGGCTCGATGAGACCTACGCCGAAACTGCCGAACCACTTGATGGTCCGTCGGTCACAGCGCTGCGGCAATTGACTCAAGACCACGACATCGTCCTTGTCGCCGGTGTCCACGAACCCGACGGCAACGGCCGGATTTATAACACACTGGTGGCTCTGCGCAACGGTCAGATCGAAGCGACCTACCGCAAGATTCACCTCTATGATGCTTTCGGGATGCGGGAATCCGACTGGGTCACGCCCGGCATCATCGAGGAACCACAGCTCATCGACATCAACGGGCTGCGCTTTGGCTTACAAACCTGTTACGACTTACGCTTCCCAGAAGTCTCACGCATGCTGGTCGATGCGGGCGCCAATGTTCTGGTGACGCCGGCAGCCTGGGTCCCGGGCCCACTGAAAGAGTCGCACTGGATGACCCTGCTGCGCGCCCGCGCGATTGAAAACACTGCGTATGTCTTAGGAGCTGATCAGTCAGCACCCGTGGGGATCGGCCACAGTGCGATCATTGATCCGATGGGCATCGCCGTGGCGCTGATCGGTGACGAGGTGGGCCTCGCTCAGGCGCAGCTGACGCCAGAGCGATTGGAGACCACCCGCAGCACTAACCCCGCGCTGACCTTGCGTCGCTTCTCCACGCAACCCACCCAATAATTTCTCGGACGGGCTATCGGGACGCTCAGGCGGAAAAGGTAAACCGGATGCCCTTGGGCATGATGTGAATCGCGCTAAAGGTTGGGTCGGGGACAATCTCGTGCCAGGTATCCGCGGGAATGACAATGCTCTGACCGGCCTGCACGACCGGTTGTGCATCGGAGTATTCCACGGTGAGTCGGCCTTCGGTTACAACCAATACCGATTCATGTGAGGCTTTGTGCCGAGGCCATTGGACACCCTCGACTGCTTCCATGCGTTTGGTCTCGAAAACTTCGCCTGTTGCTAGCTCGGTTACCTGCGGTCGCGGTGCTGCCATCGAGTCACATCTCCTGTTTTAGTGGTGGGTAGAGTCAGTTCTAGCCTATGTGCCAGTCTCTATGAGAATCTTCTCATCGTCTTCTACTTTTCGCTTCACAATCACTTCCTACAGTGAAGAGGAAGCGAAAAACGAATGAAGAGGAGACCGCTCATGTTGGCGTTGTGGATCGGCCTGGTGGCCAATGTTGTTGGGATGACTGTCCTGGTGTATCTGGTGTATTTCCGTCGGCACTTCCGCCGCGACTTGGCGCTAGCCTATATCGCGTTGAGCATGGGGATCTTCGCCGTGACCCTGCTGCTCTCCGAATCCGAAGCAGGCTTAGGGCTGGG
>CALBOC010000083.1 GCA_937896705.1 uncultured Micrococcaceae bacterium
GTGGTTGTTGGCTGGCGTCATTCACGATGGTTGAAACTCCTGACCGCTACGTAAAGGTGGGGGCAATCCTCTTAGTGATCGAAAATGAAAGTGGTTCTGAGTCTAGTGTATTGGGAGAAGACGACCCGGGCTGTCAAATAGCTTATTTTCTCGGCGAGCCTTAAAGTTTCAAGTCAAACATGAAGGTCCGTTAGTCGTGTGCCCTGGGGTGCGCAGCGGCAAAGACCTCACGCAGTGTTTCGGCCGTCACGTGGGTATAGATTTGCGTGGTCGTGACGGATGCGTGACCCAGCAATTCTTGCACGACTCGAACATCGGCTCCTCCTTGCAAGAGGTGTGTGGCGAAAGAGTGTCGCAGGGTATGGGGCGAAATCTCAGCGCGGATGTCGGCTATCTCGGCTGCATGCTTGAGGACATTCCAACCTGTTTGACGTGATATACGATTTCCGAAACGGTTCAAAAACAGAGCCGGTGAGCCGCGCCCTGCAGCAGCGTGATGCGGACGGCCGCGCACCAGGTAGGCATTCACCGCGTCGACAGCATAGGAACCCAGCGGGACGATTCGTTCCTTTGAGCCTTTACCAAAGAGTCGCACCACGATCGTGTCATCAGGGTCGTCAAGCTGGACAATGTCGTCGACGTCGAGGTGGATAGCTTCGGTAACGCGAGCGCCGGTGGCGTAGAGCAGTTCCATGAAGGCCCGGTCCCTGAGCCCTTGGGCCGTATCCGACGGTGGCGTATTGAGCAAGCGGGTGACTTCTTCGATGCTAAGGGCATCAGGCAGATACTGGCCGGTGGTTGGTGGTCGAACATCGGCAGCCGGGTTGCTTTCGGTGGTGCGTTCCAGGTGCATAAAACGATGCCATCCCCGGGCTGCCACGAGAATACGGTTTATTGATGACGACGCCAACGTACCCATGTGGTGACTTCCCGAGCTGAGTGCCTGGAGAAAGCCCGATACGTGATGACCGGTGATGTGTTTGACCTCTGTGACGTGTTCTTGGGTGAGGTATCGCAAGTACCGGTTCAGATCCCGTCGGTACGCTGCCAGGGTGTTTTCCGATAAACCTCGCTCAATCGTCAGATGGTTCAAGTACGCAGCGACTTCGTTTTGAAGCGCCTGAGGGATGTCAGGGTTATCCAAGCTCATGGGTTTTAGAATGTGCTGTCCGTGGAACGCGGCTGACGCTGAGTTGTGGTTACCAGATGGGTAGCCATGATCCCGGCTATAGCGTTGACATTTTTTACCGCCCCAGACAGCACTGCATTGAGAGCTTCATCTAGGGCGACCCATTGCAAGGTCAAGTGGGCTTCTTCCCCAACGCGTCGATGCCGTTGCGCTTCCGGGACCGGGCGAATGTCTTGGGCCAGAAAAACTCGGATAGCTTCGGTGGATGACCCAGCAGATGGATAGTGATCTACTAACACCGACCAGGTGTCAGCGGTCATGTCGGCTTCTTCGGCCAGTTCGCGCTGTGCGGTGGCTAATAAGCTCTCACCTTCGACATCAACCAAACCAGCCGGTATTTCCCAGCAGTCTTGTCTCACCGGGTGGCGATACTGCCGGATCATGGCAATGCGCTGGTGCTCATCCAGCGCAACGATGGCCACCGCCCCTGGATGGTTCACGTATTCTCGGGTCAGCGGTTGGTCGCCGTCTTCGATAGTGAAGGTGTCACGTTGAATATCCCAGATGGCACCGGAAAACACAGTCTGTTGTTCTTGGATTTTCGCGGGTTTTGGGGTGTCATGAATGTGCGTCATGCCGTTGAGGTCTCCAATAGTTCACGGGCGTGTTCACGGGCCGAGCTCGAATCGGCGTGGCCAGCTAACATTCGAGCCAGCTCTGAGACTCGCTCATCACCGGACAATTCGCTGACATCGGAGGTCGTGAAGCCTGCTTCAACATCGGGGGCTTTATTCACCTTCAGGTGCTTATTGGCATACGCTGCGACCTGCGGGAGGTGAGTGACGACAATGACTTGGACTCGGCGGGCCAGTCGTGCCAAGCGTTTCCCGATTTGCACGGCAGCTTCGCCTCCAACACCCGCATCGATTTCGTCAAAAATAAAGGTCGGGACCGGGTCGGTATCTGCGAGGACAACTTCCAGAGCCAGCATGATTCGTGACAGTTCACCACCGGAAGCGCCTTTGCCGAGAGGTCTGGGGTCAGAGCCCGGGTGTGGTTGGAGTAACAAGGCGATGTCATCGAGACCGTGCGGACCGGGTTGATCAGCGGGGGTGATCGCCACCGAAAACTGCGCCGTCGGCATGAGCAGCCCGTGGAGTTCTTGTGTGACTTGCTTGCCCAACCGTTCGCCGGCTTGTTGCCGCAAAGCGGTGAGCTTCGCGCCGTACTCGTTGAGCTGTTCGGTCAGTTCTTGTTGTTGTTCAGTCAGGTATTCGATCCGTTCGGTGTCTCCGTGGAGTTCATCCAGACGGGGTCGTTGTTGCTCAGCCCAGGTTATAACATCCGCTAGATCAGGACCGTAGAGTTTTTTTAGTCGGTTGAGTTCGGCCAGTCTCGATTGCGCCTGATTCAGCGCCATCGGCCCGTCTTCGTCCAGGCTGGAAGCAAATTGCGAGATCTCAGCGGTGATGTCAGCTAACTCGATCCCCACGGAAGCCAGACGGCGAGTGATTTCTTCGAGTTCCTCAACCTCGCCGGGGGTTTGTATGATCGCTTGACGGGCGATTTCCACTAGTGATTCCGCGCTTGGGGCATCGAGATCGTTGTCATCACCAGATAGCGCTGTCGTTGAAAGCCGGGCAGCATTGCGGAACTCTTCGGCGGACTCGAGACGTTTGATCCGCTCCTGGATCTCTTCGTCTTCGTTGTCTTGAATGTTTGCGGTGTCAATTTCCTCCAGGCTTCGTTGCAAGTTTTCGGCTTCGAGTGCTCGCTCTTGCGCCTGGGTAATGAGCGCGTCTAATTGCTCGGTGACCTCATTGAGTTGTTGGTAGGTGCCGCGGTAGTTGGCCAGTGCTTCGGTCACCGGTTTGCCACCGAACGCATCTAAGGCATGACGCTGGGCGGTGAGGGATTTGAGTCGTAGTTGGTCTGACTGACCGTGGATCGCCACGGCGTGCTCTCCGATTTGGGAAAGCAACGCGACTGGCACGCCGCGCCCACCGGCTGTGGCCCGCGAGCGCGTCCCGTTTCCAGAAGCGCTGATCGTTCGGGTAATGACCAGATGTTTGGACTGTTCTTCATCGTCCAAGACGGCCCCGGCTTCGTCAGCCGCGGTGATAGACGGGTGATGGGGCGGCAGCAGAAAACCTGCCTCGACCGTGGCTTTAGCGTCACCTGCGCGAATAGTTCCGGCGTCTGCACGTGCTCCGAGTAGAAGATTCAACGCGGTCACGACCATCGTCTTGCCCGCACCGGTTTCTCCCGTGACAACGGTAAAACCTGGGTCAAGTTCCACGGTCGTTTCTTCGATGACGCCCAGGGAGTTGATCGACAGGTGGTCCAGCATTTAGTCGTCCTCCCGCTTCGTGTCGTCTCCGGTATTAGGTGACCGGTTTGGTAGCTCCACTATCTCTTCTTCGTCAGCTTTGGTGATTACCGGAATGGGTGTCGTCACCGGCGGGCCGATCTCCGGTGGTGGCGCCATGTGATGGGGTTCTACAATCCGGACACCCTGGGAATCCGCCAGTGTCTGATGCCAGTTGTCTTGGCCTTTGCGTTCGTTTTCCCGTGCTGCAATAGCCGCACGGTCGATTTCGCTCAACGAGCCTCGCCACCCTTCAGTGGGCAGGTCGAACTTTCGCACGAGCCGTTCAGAAAACGGCGTTAGAGCCAAACGTGCCAGCTTCACCGGGCGTTGCGAGCGGGTCGCTTCGATGCGTGCCCCGGGTGGTAGGTCCACGGTCCGTCGGCCATCACACCATAGGACCCCGTTCTCGTTGGTCCGTTGCATCACGTCCACCGAGATGACTGATTCCGGCGCGACCACCAGTGGACGAGCAAACAGTGCGTGCGCAGACAGCGGGACCATGAGCATGGCTTGAACTTCGGGCCACACAATGGGGCCCCCACCGGAAAAGGCATACGCGGTGGAGCCGGTGGGCGTTGACATCACGACGCCATCGCACCCGAAGGAAGAAATGGGCCGGTCATCAACACCGATAACGACCTCTAGCATGCGCTCGCGGTTAGATTTTTCAATGGATGCCTCATTCAAGGCCCAAGTATGGGCGACCATATGTTTACCGACGAGCACTTTGACATCGATCGCCATGCGCTCTTCGACGAGGTAATCCTTGTTAACGATCGCTGCCACGGCTCGTTCCAGGTCGGCCTGTTCTGCTTCCGCAAGGAAACCCACGTGACCGAGGTTCACGGCCATCAAGGGCAGGCCTGATTCGCGAACCATCTCGGCGGCGCGTAATACGGATCCGTCACCGCCTAGGACCATGCACAGCTCTATGTCGTGCAGGGTTGATTTGGAGTCGATGCTCTCAACACCAATCCCGTTTGCTGACAGTACTCCGTTGTGTATTGCTTCGTGCATCACGGCGGCGTCATGAGGCATCATCACCGGGGTGAGATCAGCTTCACGTAACAACTCGATGGCTTGCAGTGCAGTCTGCATCGCCTTTTGGCGTCCCGTGTGAGCCAAAATCAGTATTCGACGGCTCATGGTCCTCCTTTGTTTATACGTCTGCCTAGTACCCCAATGTAGTCGTTGTCTGACAGGGGGCTCCTCAGTTGAGCACCTTGTGGACAACTTGGTCAGCCAAGCTCGTCATCCCATTTGACCTGCTGCGCGTCTAACCATTCTGCGGCATCAACGGTGTCCTGCCTATAAGCGCTGGGCTCTGGTCGGGCAGCCCACAGAAAGAACTCTTTGTTGCCGTCCTGGCCAGGCAGTGGACTGGCAGTCAGTCCTCGGAGACTCAGGCCGTGGCTGAGTGCCGCTTGAATCACGCCGAGTACGGCGGCTCGGCGTTGGTGCGGGTCGCTGACCACTCCGGTTTTTGGCAAGCGTTCACGGCCGATTTCAAATTGCGGTTTTACCATCAGGAGCAAGTGAGCGCCTGGAGCACTCACCGCTGTGAGCGCGTCGAGCACCAAGGTGAGTGAGATAAACGATAGATCGGACACCACAATATCCACGGGGTCAGTAAGGTCAGCTAGTGCAAGGTAGCGAACGTTGACTCCCTCGCGGACGTCCACGCGCGGATCAGTTCGGAGTCGTTGAACGATCTGATTGTGGCCTACGTCTACCGCAATGACCTCCCGAGCTCCGCGTTGCAGGAGCACATCGGTAAACCCTCCGGTAGAAGCACCGGCATCTAAACACCTGGCACCGCTAACCTGCACTTGGGTGAAGCGCTCAAGAGCACCGACCAGCTTGTGGCCAGCACGCGAAGCATATTGTGGTCCTGAAGCAGTAAGTTCGATCAGGGCGTCGGCGGCTATTTTTGTGGCGGGTTTGGTCACCGGTTGTCCGTTCACCGTCACCTCCCCTGCCTGAATATGCCGTGCCGCGACAGTTCGCGAATTCACGAGGTGGCGCGCAACCATGGCTTGGTCCAGGCGTTGCATATCAGGTTAGCCCCGGGCCGTGCTCATCGGGAGCGTTGAGTAGCTCTGTTAGCTCAGCGAGCACCTGTTCATAGGTCGCAAGTTCCTCGGCGGGGCGTAGCTCCTCGACATTTTCTAGGAAAGCGTGAAGCTGCTGTGCCAGGGTCTCAGAGTCTGTCATGGTCACCTCGGTGCTCGGGTACTGGTGGGTTGAGCAACACCCTCAGATCGGGTAGGACCCACGTGGGTGACGAGCTCTGGAAGGCCGACAGATCTGCGCGGCGATGGATCCCGGTTTCCACTAGCGCCCCGTCGAAACCGGCGTTGACAGCGCCCTGGACGTCGGTATCGAGCCGGTCCCCGACCACAAGGGGCTGACGCATGGCGAACCTGTCAGCCATGGTCTGAAACATGGTGGGGGCAGGTTTCCCTGCTGCAAGTTTAGGTCGTTGACCGGTGGCTTGAGCCACGGTATTGACCAGCGACCCGTTACCAGGCGCCACGCCTTGAGCAAGCGGGATCGTCAAATCGAGGTTTGAGGCTAACCAGCCGGCACCGTGTTGGATAGCAAAACTTGCTTCAGCAAGATCTTGCCACCCAAGGTTCGGATTGAAACCCTGCACCACCACCTGGGGAGCATCGGCTGCCACAGCGGTAATGGTGAAACCTGCGGCTTGAATCAATGCCGTCAGCTGCTCGGAGCCGGTGACTAACACTGGTCCATCTGCAGGCTGATATTGACGCTTCAACACGTCAACCACCGCTTGGGCCGAGGTGATTACATGCTTGCTAGTTGTGGCCACGCCGAAACCAATGAGACGGTTTGCCACTTCGGTGGCCGACTTCGAAGCATTATTAGTCACAAAGCCCACCGGGATGCCGCGTTCAATGAGCGTATTTAGCGTGTCTACTGCATATGGAATCGGCTGGGCTCCGGCATATACGACCCCATCGAGGTCACACAGTAAGCCGTCATAGCCGTGATAAAACGTCGTCACGAACTAGGAGTCGCCACCTTCAGTCTTTGCCCGCACCTGGTGTTCTGCCGGTGGAACGATGTCGCGGGCTCGAACTGAGACGGGGGTTTCTTCCACGTCAAGGTCAAGAATCTCAGGCTCAGGTTCGACATCAAGTCCCAAAGCACGCTCTGCGCGTCGAGCGAGGCTAGCCCACTTGCGGCCCTCTTCAGCGCGCCCAGCTGCTGTCAGGGCTTGGGCATAGGCATTGAAGAGTCGTGGCGAATACGAAAACCCACGTCGAGGGTTGAGTTCTGGGATCTCCAGTGCTTTAACGGCCGACCGAGGGTCGTCTTGGTCCAGATGGATGCCAGAAACTACGATCGCAAGTTCGACTCGTGACGTGACGGGCAACTTGTCGGGGCTCACTTCCGCTGCAAGTTCCAAAGCTTTGTCAGCCCGACCCAGTGCGCGTTCGGCATCAACCATCTCGGGGAGGTGGGCGTTATCGCCGCTGATACGACGGTAGGTGCGGAATTCGCGAAGCGCTTCGGTGAATAGGCCTGCCGCATAGGCTGTCATTCCGGCTGCCTCACGCACTACAGCCAGCCGACCCCCGCGCCGAGATGCAGCAAGTGCGTGCTCGAAAGCAAGCTCTGGGTCATCCTCAATCAATCGGCCGGCCATGACTAAATGTTTTTGCACCCAAGGACGGTTGTGCTCATCTAACGCACCCAGTTCACGTTGGACGCTCTTATCGAGCTCACGGCCTGTGACGTCTTCATCGATGTCCGGTGACCTACCGCGGTCGGGCCGGTTCGCCGATCGCAGGTCCGCCGGGTTATGTTGCGGCTTCGATTCCGACTCGGGATCACGAGGACGCCGCTGGCTATCATTTCTGCGCGGCCCTTTCCCCGGATACTGCTTTCCACCGCCTGAACGGCCCCGCTGGGCGCCACGAGAGTCGCCGTCTCGGCCTGCACCGGTGCGGCCAGGTTGCCGGGGTGTACGCCCCCGGGATCCTGCTTGACGCTCAGAACGATCAGATCGTGATGAGTCGTCGCGATTCCGCGGCTGGTTTCCAGTGGTATCGGTCAAAGTTATAGCGTCCTTGAGTCATTTGGAGACCTGTTGAGTAGTCGGCAGGTCCAGTTTTACAATGACTCCATCTTACAACTGTTCATGGACCCCGCGAGGCGACTCGGCACGTTCCTTATGCTAAGCGAACAAGAACGTCGGGACTATCTGCACTGGGGCAAGACTTTGCCCAGCAAGGGGATCGAGCACAGGGCGGGCTTGACGCGTTCGAGACTCACAAAATCTGGGTCGGAGCCGCCGACCGGGAAGCTTTCGAATCGACTCGTCACATTGTTGGTTCGAGATGCATTTGGTGGGACGTTAGAGATGGATGTCATTTGAGTCTCCTTCAAGACCTCTGAGCACGACGGTGTGCCAGAAACACATGGAATCTGCGGAACTTGCTGTACTGGTGAGCAGATACAACACACTTCGGCTAGGTGGGCCTGAACACGGACAACTCTGAGCTGTTCGTGGAAGCTGAGGTAGCACAGCTTTCGGGGGTATTCGAATCAGCCGTGCCGTCCAGCTTCGGTGCTGCGACAGTGCAGCGCCGATACCGCTCAACTGTAACCTACATCACGAAAAAGGGGTAGGGGTTGATTGAAAATCTCTGCATTTTTTTGCGGGATCTACGTCTCAACACGTCAATATTTATCTCAGCACCCTAGCCGTACATGGTATTGTGCAAGTTCGAATCATGTGGCCTTTGAGCCTTACCAGGCCAGTGCCGCTGCATGTGCTGTCGTCATTAACCCATGATTGCCAGGTAGTGCACACGAGCCGCTCGTACATCCCATGGTGCAGCCATCAATGATGGTCGCGCCTACAAACTGCCAAGGAGTTCACACACATCATGGCTACACCCAGCCCCGGTTATTCGATCATCGTCAAAGTACAGGCGCCTTCCACCTTCACCGCCACCAGTGACCTCACCGCACTTGTGGCGGAGGCCGGTGCCGCGATCACCGCACTCGACATCGTTGACGCCAGTCATGAGTCCAATATCATCAACCTGGCGTGTAACACGCTGGGCAAAGTGCACAGCCAGCAAGTCCGAGATGCGATCGAAGCCCAAGAAGGGTTCAAGGTGTTAAGCCTTTCGGATCGTACCTTCCATATGCACCAAGGTGGAAAACTCCAAACCGTCTCGAAAGTTAATGTGCGCAACCGCGATGATCTCTCGAGGGCATACACCCCGGGGGTCGCACGAGTATGCAAGGCCATCGCTAAAGATAAGGCACGTGCCCGAGAGCTCACAATCAAACGCAACACCATCGCGGTGGTAACTGATGGCACCGCGGTGCTTGGTTTGGGCGACATTGGCCCAGAAGCCTCTATGCCGGTGATGGAGGGCAAAGCTGTATTATTCAAGCAGTTTGCCAACGTAGACGCCTGGCCCGTGGCCTTAGATACCAAAGATACCGATGAGATCGTAGCAATCGTCAAAGCGCTCGCACCGGCCTATGGTGGGATCAACCTGGAGGATATTTCAGCCCCGCGTTGTTTCGAAATCGAAGCCCGGTTGCGTGAAGAACTCGACATTCCTGTCTTCCACGATGACCAACACGGCACCGCAATTGTTACTCAGGCCGCGCTGAATAATGCCCTCAAAGTTGTAGGCAAAGATATTGCCGATGTCCGAATCGTAGTCTCAGGTGTTGGCGCAGCAGGTCATGCGATTATCCGACTGCTGCAAGCTTCTGGCGCTCGGCACATCATGGCTGCAGGTCGTGACGGGGTCCTAGAACCCAATACCACACAGCGTGACGAGCACCGCCAATGGCTAGCTGATAACACCAACACAGAAGGCTTCTCCGGGTCGCTCAAGGAAGCCATGGTGGGCGCGGATGTCTTCATCGGAGTCTCAGCGCCAAACCTGTTGGAGGAAACTGATATCGCGCGCATGAACGACGGTGCGATCGTGTTTGCTATGGCGAATCCAGATCCGGAAATCCTGCCAACTGATGCTTCCAAGCATGCTGCAGTAGTGGCCACCGGACGTTCAGATTTCCCGAATCAGATTAACAATGTCTTGGCGTTTCCCGGTCTTTTCCGTGGACTGCTCGATGCGGGTGCATCCGATATCACCGAGGACATGTTGGTCGCTGCCGCCGACGCGATTTCGGAGACTATCACCGAAGATGAACTCAACCCAAGCTATGTCATACCATCGGTATTCAACACGAGAGTCGCTCCAGCCGTAGCTGAAGCGGTTGCAGCGGTCGCCGAGCGAAACGGCAACGCTGCCAACCTAGTGACAGGCACGCAGGACGATATCGACTTCTAAGACGTCACCGGCACCTGTGAGCCGTGTGTGAGGCTCGAAACCAGCCTCACACACGGCTTTGTCATGTCAGGCGTTCTTGAGGGCGTCTTGGAGTGCGGAGAGCACTAAGTGGGCGTTCGCCTCGGTGGCGTTGTGCCCCATCATGCCGATCCGCCAGATCTTCGATGCATACGCACCGGTACCAGCCCCAATCTCCAGGTTGTATTTTTTCATAAGATAGCTCCGCACCGCAGCTGAATCTACGCCTTCTGGAACGTTGACCGTAGTCAACTGGGCTAACCGTGCGCCCTGTTCAGCAAACAGAGTCAGCCCTATGGCTTCGAGGCCATCCTGTAGTGCTTTACCGGCTGCTGCATGCCGGGCATACACATTTTCTAGCCCTTCAGCAAAGATGCGTTCGAGCCCGGCTTTTAGCGAGACCACCATGCCCGTGGGGGCCGTGTGGTGATAGGTTCGTTGCCCACCGGTGGTGCCGGTGGCATAACCGCCAAGCAAATTCAGATCAAGATACCAGTTTGCTGGCCGCTCTACGCGACGTTCATACGCTCGCTCTGAGATCGTGAAAGGTGCCAGGCCAGGAGCAACGCCAAGGCATTTTTGGGAGCCAGCATAGGCAATGTCAACTCCCCATGAGTCGAGTTCAATGGGCATCCCCCCGATGGAGGTGACGCAGTCCGCGATTAATAGGGCGTCTCCTTTGTTCTCACCCAACTGTTGGAGGTCAGAGACGACACCGGTTGATGTTTCAGCGTGAACCGCGGCGATGATATGGGGATTCGGATGAGCAGTCACCACCCGCTCGACGTCGACGGGCGTGCCATATTCGTGCTCAACGGGGATGACTTCGGCACCATGGCGCGACGCCACATCGACCATACGCTCGCCGAACAGACCGTTAACGGCCACCACGACCACATCTCCCGGGTGGATCGTGTTCACAAAGGCCGCTTCCATACCGGCAGAACCGGTTGCAGACAGCGGCAAAGTCCGCTGGTTCTCAGTCCCCCACACGCGGCGCAACATTTCGCTGGTGGCGTCCATAGCGGCAATGAAGGTGGGGTCCAGATGACCGAGTAACGGAAGGCTCAACGCCAAATGAGCTTCCGGATAGGGGTTACATGGTCCGGGACCAAATAATTGTCGACCGACGATAGGGCTTTCAAAGACTGAATCATGTGTCATAGTTCCTCAGTCTAGAGCGACCCGTAGGAGGCGGGTATATTCGGTTGCTCGTGTGACCAACGGTTGCGCCTAGGCACTGACGTTGAGACCTGACTAGGGTGGTCCCTATGAGCTTTGATGCACCTGCGATCCTCGGGGATCTCTCCCCCGCTGCCTTGCGAAATTCCGAATCAATGAAATGGACCATGGTCCCTGAGCAAATCAACGGGCACGATACTCTCCCATGCTTCGTTGCGGAAATGGATTTCGCGCCTGCCGCCAGTATCAGGGAGTCACTGCAACAGTGGGCCGAGCATGCTCCACTGGGGTATCGCCCTCCTGCCCTGGTGGAACGTTTTCAACGCGTTATTGCCGATCACTACCGCAACCTCGGCCTGCGAGTGGACCACGAGGCAATTCGACCGATTTCGGATGTCATGACCGCATTCGATGCCGTCGCTCGGATCTTTACCGAGCCAGGCACTCCGATCACCTTGTTGACACCGGCCTACATGAATTTTGTGCAGCATACCTTTGGTGACCAGCGTCCTATACGAAATGTCAGCATGCTGGCACCTGATGCATTGCACCAGCACTGGAGACTTGATTGGGAGAGTCTGGAACGAGCACTATCAGAGGGCGGTCTCCTCGTTCTAGTCAACCCCCACAATCCCATCGGTAAGGTATACAACCGTACCGAACTTGAGCAGATTGCAGAGCTTGCGCACCAGTACGATGTCCGGGTGTTTGCCGATGAAATCCATGAGCCGCTAGTTTTCGATGGCCATCACCACACACCGTTCGCATCGCTGAATGCCAAGGCCGCCGAATGCGCAATTACGGCGTGGTCTTGCACGAAGGCGTTCTCTATTCCAGGGACCAAGGCAGCAAGTTTGGTTTTCACTCGTGAAGATGACCTGCAACGGTGGCACCAGTTCGGGCAGCATTTTGAGATGGGAACGGCATCTTCCGGTTATGTTGCCACGATATCAGCGTTGCAGGACGGGGCTGAGTGGTTTCGCACCGCTATGAGTCAATTAGCTACGAACCGGAAACGCTTTACGCACTTGGTATCCGAGTTGCTGCCCGGTGCGATTTACACGCCACCCGAGGCTACATATCTGGCATGGGTAGACCTTCGAGGGACGGATAATTATGAAGCGGTAGCAGCAGATGTGACCGAGACGTTCAGCCTCGCAGACGCGACTGCTCACCGATGTGGGGTTATCGCAACAGATGGCGCTGCCACCGGAACTGATGGTGAGGGACATTTACGCATCAATTTCGCCACCGGACCGGAACTCTTACAGGATATCGTGACACGGTTAGGATCGGTCTTCAGCGCTTAGATTGTAGGCTCTGAAGACGGCATATCGTGTAGTTACTGCCTCGAGCTCTAACCAGCGACTTCTCGCTTCTTACTCGTCACATGTGTGTTGCGTCACTTTCTGCACTGCTCAGGTACAGTGGTAGCAACCACATAGCACGCGTTGCCGCCTGACGGTTGGTGACGCCAGGACGATACTCGGAGGGTGTGCAATGTCGTATCCACCAGCAGAACTTAAACTCGTCGATCTGGATGCAGAACGAGAAGTCTTACACGATTCAGCTCGAAATGCAGTAGCCCGGCGCGCAGGAAGCACAGTCTACCGGGGCGATGGGGTCAGGCAGACCATGGTCGTTATATTAGCCGGCGAGCATATGGCTGAGCATTTAAGCCCTCAAGAAGGTTTTGTACATGTCATGGAAGGCAGAGTACGGTTACAGGGTGCGAATAGAGACTGGGAGATATCTGCCGGGCAAATGCTACCCTTACCACCAGAAAAGCACTCTGTAACCGCTCTCGAAGATAGCACGCTAACCATTACAGTGCTGCGACAAAGCGTGATTAACCGTTAGGATTATGACGGTACATACGTCCTGCACGAACCTGCTCGAACAGAATACCTGCCTTCGAGTTTGTTAAATGCAGGGGCCCCGGGGTGGGGGCCGACCCGTGTGGGGTCGGGGCCCATCCCGGGGCGCCTGGGTAATGGTTGTCCGGCGGTGTCCTACTCTCCCACACCCTCCCGGGTGCAGTACCATCGGCGCTGTGGGTCTTAGCTTCCGGGTTCGGAATGGGACCGGGCGTTTCCCCCACGCTGTAACCACCGTAACCCGTGCGCTCACCCCGACCGTGTGTGGTGTGGGGGTGGCAAATCTATGGGTCACCGGTGTTGGTGACAACTTCATACTGCTGTGAAATTATGAGTCTGGACTTGGCCCGCAACCCCCCGGACATGTCGGGGGTGTTGGGGGTGGTGTTGCTGTAACCGTATAGTGGACGCGCATCAAGAAGTCTCGTGCGTGGTCGCGTGGACGCGTGTGCTCATTACTGTGCACTTTTCTTGTGTGGTGACTCGTGTCAGACCTTTTGCTGCCTGACAACACACACCCCCTTGTGCTCCACCAAGAGTGGGCTACGGGGTGTGGGTAAGTCTATGGTGTATTAGTACCGGTCAGCTCCACACATCGTTAGTCTGTGCTTCCACTTCCGGCCTATCAACCCAGTGTTCTGCTGGGCACCTTAAGGAGAATTCATCTTGAAGCCGGCTTCCCGCTTAGATGCTTTCAGCGGTTATCCATCCCGAACGTAGCGAATCAGCCATGCACCTGGCGGTACAACTGACATACCAGTGGTTCGTCCGTCCCGGTCCTCTCGTACTAAGGACAGACCTTCGCAATTCTCCAACGCGCGCAGAGGATAGGGACCGAACTGTCTCACGACGTTCTGAACCCAGCTCGCGTACCGCTTTAATGGGCGAACAGCCCAACCCTTGGGACCTACTCCAGCCCCAGGATGCGACGAGCCGACATCGAGGTGCCAAACCATGCCGTCGATATGAACTCTTGGGCAAGATCAGCCTGTTATCCCCGGAGTACCTTTTATCCGTTGAGCGACGACCGTTCCACAACGAGTCGCCGGATCACTAGTCCCAACTTTCGTTCCTGCTCGACATGCCTGTCTCACAGTCAAGCTCCCTTGTGCACTTACACTCAACACCTGATGACCAACCAGGCTGAGGGAACCTTTGGGCGCCTCCGTTACCATTTAGGAGGCAACCGCCCCAGTTAAACTACCCATCAGGCACTGTCCCTGGACCAGATTATGGCCCGAAGTTAGATATTCACTATGACCAGAGTGGTATTTCACGGTTCGACTCCACCAGCACTAGCGTGCCAGCTTCACAGTCTCCCACCTATGCTACACAAGTCACACCGAATACCAATACCAAACTATAGTAAAGGTTCCGGGGTCTTTCCGTCCTTCTGCGCG
>CALBOC010000084.1 GCA_937896705.1 uncultured Micrococcaceae bacterium
ACCAGAAACCACAGGGCAGCAAAGACCGCGACCATGCGGATATTCATCGCGTCGTCGTCGGTAATGCCAAACCAGTGGGTGTCGCCGCCAATGAAGCCAACGTAGACCAACAGCAGCAGGAAAATACCGCCCAGGTAGCCGGCGCCCCACCCCAGTCCCGAGATCCGACCGATCGTGGAGTTGGTGGCGATATCGACCAGCATCGCGTTGTACTGGACTTCGGCGAACTCGAAGAAGATGTTGCCGATGGATAACAACACGACGCCCAACAGCAGATACGATTCGTGGGGTTGGACGAAGAAACAGGCCGCGGTCGTGACGATGACCAGGGCGGTATTGACCCCGAGCCACAGGGCGCGTCGACCGTCGCGGTCTGCGCGTTGTCCGATGACCGGTGCGGTCAAGGCGATGATCAGCCCGGCGATGGCGTTGCCGGCGGCCAGCCAGGAGGTACCGCGGTCGTCGGGACCAAAGGTTTCGGAGGCCAGGTAGGTGCCGAATACGAAGGTGATCATGACCGCGTTGAATGCGGCCGACCCCCAGTCCCACATGGCCCAGGTGACTACGTGAGAACGTTTGACCTTCGAGCGTCGTTCGGAGGTTGGTGGTGTGGTGATGGCTTCAGACATGGAGGCATCCTAACCATAGGACCGTGGCGGGAAAGTGAACCGGTGGTTACTATTGTGTCCGCGTTGTTGTGCCCCACATTAGCTGACGGCGGGGATTAGCTGAACTGATTAGCTGTACTGGGGCAGTCGCAGCATGCCCTCTTGGGCGACGGTGGCCACGAGTTGGCCTCCGATGGTGTAAATCCGGCCGACCCCGAGTCCGCGGGCGGACTGTGCCGATGGGGACTCTTGAACGAAGAGTAACCAGTCGTCGAGACGAAACGGGCGGTGGAACCACATCGCATGATCTAGCGATGCGATGGACTTATTGGGGTCGATCCATGTCACCCCGTGATTGCGCATGATGGGTTCCAGCATCGTGTAATCCGAGGCGTAGGCCAGTCCGGCGGCGGCGACGTTGGGGGAGAGACTGATCGGGGTGAAGGTTTTCATCCACACGATATTGCGGTTGATCTTTTCGGATCCCGGCCGGATAAAGATCGGTTCGTAGGCGTAGCGGATATCAAACGGGCGGTGATAGGCCAGCTCTTGGGCCACGGGATCGTCGATCATGCCGACCAGAGCCGAGATCGGTGGCAGATCATTGGGGTGCGGAATGCCTTCGGGCATCGGCTCGAAGTGTTCGACACCTTCGGCCTCGGCCTGGAAGGAGCAGGTCAGCGACAAGATGACTTTGTCATGTTGCTTCACTTCGACGTGGCGAACCGAAAACGACCGCCCATCGCGGTGATGATCCACGGTGAGGTGCAGTGGCTGGGTTGCGTCGCCCGGCCGGATGAAATAACAATGCATCGAGTGCAAGAGCCGATCTGCGTCAACCGAATGGCTCGCGGCAACCAATGACTGGGCCATGACTTGCCCACCAAAAACGCGGCCCCGGGTTTGCGGGGGCGTGTGCCCCAGGAAGGTGCTGGTACCTTCATCGGCGGAGACGCGTTCGAGTTTCAGCACGTCACGCAGGATATCGGTCGGATCATCTGGGTATGAAGTCATATGGTCGCCTTTCGAAACCGGTGATGTTCATACTCTAGTGCTGTCAGCTCAAACACCGGCAGATTGTGGGCGCGGCTGATCTGGGCTGGGCATAATTGGGGCATGGATTACGTAGTGCCGTTTGCTTCGTTAAACGCGGTGAAAGATTTACAAAGTTTTGTGACCCGGGCCAAGACGCTGGACACGACCGGTGTGCGATTTGTGGTCGCTGGGGATGTGCTGGCAGTTTCGGTGTCGGTGATGCATCCGGCTGGGCTGGGCGACGGGGTGCCCATCGTCATCGGCCTCCGGACGTTCGCGTTAGATCTTACCGGGCATGAGCGCTTCGAAATGGACTCGGTGTTTGAAATGGATGCGGTCACGGATCGGACCCACCGGATGATTTCGTCAGGGTCCAGGGAGTTCGTATTGCCGCCGGTCGAAATTTCGGTCAGCTGGACGGCAATGAATGCGCCGCGGTCTGGTTGGGCGGCCGCAGCGGTGGTGGACGACTCGGAGATCCGCAAAGTCGCCCGCGACGGAATCACCCGGGTGGGCGAGGGACTGCCCTCGAATCCCGGAGCACCCCTATTGGCACAAGTGCGCTCGGCGGTGTGGGGTGAACAACTCGGTGATCCTGCCCAGGTTGAATTTCCGGCCGGTGCGACGCTTGGTGCGCACAGTCTCGGGTTTTTATTACCGCGCGGTGAGACCACCGTGTCGACTTCGGGCAATTGGGTGCGCTTGTCCAGCGCGGGTGGTCATATTCTGGCTCGCCCTGCGGTTGCCCTCTGAGGTTGCTGACTCAATACGGTGTCGTCTTGAGTCAGCTGGCTCAGACTTGGTTTTGCATAGCGCGTGCGGCACGCTGGAAGTAGTCCCACATCGTTTCGTCGTGCAGCGGGGATAATTCCAGGGTGTCCATTGCGTTGCGCATGAACTTCAGCCAGGTGTCTCGTGCTTTGGCATCAATGTGAAAAGGCATGTGCCGGGCCCGTAACCGCGGGTGGCCACGCTGTTGGGAATAATCCGTTGGGCCGCCCCAGTACTGAATCAAAAACATGCGCAAGCGATCTTCGGCCGGGCCGAGATCCTCTTCGGGGTACATCGCCTTGAACTCTGGGTCGGCGTCGACCTGTTTATAGAACTCTGCTGCCAGTTTCCGGAAGGTGGCTTCGCCGCCAACCTGATCGTAGAACGACGTTTGTTCGGCCGGCGCGTTGGTCCGCTGTGCTTTTTTGGCGGCCTCGGTGGGTTGCGACGGCTTCGTGGGTTCGGTCTGCTCGGAGGCTTCGGTCACCTGGTTGGTTTGAGCAGTCCGGGAGACAACCTCGGCGCGGCGTTGCTGTTCTGCTGTGCGCTCGGCACGAAGCGCCTCTAAGCGGGCTTCGTCGTTGCCGCTGACCTGTGAGGGTTTCTTGGCCCGACGAGGTTTCAGCACCGCAATGGGGGCACCTAGTCGCGAGGAAAATTGGGGGAGGTCCGGCATCTGGTGCTGGTTTGGGATCTCCAGGGTGATTGGGAAGTTCACGCTGCGGGCAATGAAGCACTGCCGGTGGGCTTCCTGGTGAAGTTCACGAGCTCGCGGCAATTGCATTGCGTCGGCGACCCACACCTCTGGGTACAGGGTTGCGGAAGTAACCTGCCCGCCTTGCGCACCGGCCTCCAGGGTGAGTTCACCGCGCACGGTGACTTTTTCAACCTCGAGCTCCGCCTGTCCCGCGACATATAAATACGACAGAATGTGGCACTCGACCAGCGCGGCCAGCAGTAGCTCTTCAGGATTCCAGCGGGAGGCGTCGCCGTGGAAGGGCTTGGCCGCCGAACCCTGCAGTTCACCGGGGCCATCAGCTTGAATCACCACGTTACGGGTGAAGCCGCGGGCCGGATGCGGGCGGTCGGCGTCGGTGTTCCATTCGGCGCGTAAAGAAAACTCGTGTTGCACGCATCCCAGTCTAGTTCAGCCCACCGGGCGCGGTGCCGATTGCACTTGGCGGCGAACACTTAGACTAAAGAACATGGATTTGGTTGAGATGTCCCAGGTGACCGAAGAGGAATTGGATGCCGCCGCACTCCGGGCTGCGGTTTCGGCCCCCGATGCCGGCGCTGTGATCATGTTCGAGGGTGTGGTGCGCGACCACGATCCCGAAGCCGCCGGTGCCGTGACCCGGTTGGAATATACCGCCCACCCCGACGCGACATCGTTTTTGCGCGAGGTGGTTGCTGAAGCCAATGTCACGATGCATAACGAGCTCGACACCGGGCCGCTGCCCGTTCGCGTGGCCGCCGCGCACCGAGTCGGCGCATTAGAAGTCGGCGACATTGCCCTGGTGGTAGCGGTGTCTGCCGCGCATCGTCAGGAAGCGTTTTCAGTCTGTAGCGAGGTCGTGGAAGAGATCAAAGCCCGCGTACCGATCTGGAAGTTGCAGTACGGCTCTGAAGGCAGCCACTGGGTCGGGATTTAACCGCCGGCAAATGGCGGCAGGACGTCCACGGTCGCCCCGGACGCTAGCGCTGTGTCGGGCGTCGCGCGCGTGCCATCGACCAAAAACGAGCACCGGGAAATGACCTTGGTGGTGGTCTGTGCATCCGAGAGATGTGCAATCACGTCGGCGACACTCGTGGCCTCGAGGTTGAGTTGTTTGGTACCGACGACGTCGGCGGCTGCGGCAAAAAGACGGACTGTAATCATAGCGTTAGGCATTCTACGGGGTGTTCTGCGGGGATGTGATCGACGGTTGGGGGCACGTGTAACAGGCCGGTGGCCCGGGCCATTTTCACGGCTAGATGTGAGTTTGACGGCAGCGGGGTGGCACGGTCGTCATCATCGACGGTGGCCAACACGTAGTAGTTGAGCTCTCGGGGCGTCAGTAACTCGTCGGTGGTCACCACGGTATGTTTGCGCGGATGCGGAGCCTGGCGTTGCATTTTTGCCAAGCCCGGGATCACAAATAGGTGCAACGAGACCAGCACGGCAACCGGGTTGCCCGGCAGCGACCAGACCGGCGTGCCGGCCGGCGATAACCCGAAACCTTGAGGTCTGCCCGGCCGAATATTGACGTTGGTAAAGGTGATCGCTTGTTCGGGGTCCTCGTGTTGCCAAGCTGAAAGCACATAGTTGGAGATGTCGTGGGCGCCGACGGAGGCGCCACCGGTCAAAATGATCGCATCCACCGTGTGTTCCAGCTGCGCAATCGTGTGTTCGAGGCTCTCGGCCGAGTCCCGGACCCGGACCTGGTGGGTCGGTTCGGCTCCGCGCTTGCGCAGGGTGGCTGCCACCAGGGGCGCGTTGGAGTCGGGAATTTGTCCGTGCTCTAACGGGGTTCCGGGTGCGACTAATTCGTTGCCCGTGGAGATGACCGCGACTTTGGGTTTGCGCGCGATGAAGACCGTATTGACACCGGCTGCCGCGATGGCCCCGATGTGGTTCGGGCGTAACCAGGTCCCGGCCGGGGCGACAATTTCCCCGGCGCGGGTATCTTCGGCACGACGGCGAATGTTCAGACCCTTCTCCGGTACGTCGTCGAAGGTGATCTCGTCGGGCAAGTCCTGCGTGGGGCTGTGAAACTGTTCTAAGGGGATGACGGTGTCGGCGCCTTCAGGCACCGGGGCGCCGGTCATAATAGCGGCCACCTCACCCGAGCCGATATTCTCAAGGCGTTTGTGCCCCGCTGCGACCGTTTTAGTGACCGGCAACGTTCCCGGGGTGAAATCTTTCAGCGACACCGCATACCCGTCCATCGCCGCGGCATCCCAAGGCGGCAGATCCACCGTCGCCGTCACATTGGCCGCTAACGTTTGGCCTAGCGCCTCGGACAGGGGCACTTCGGTGATCGGCAGCGGACTGACCAAATGCAAGATGCGCGACAGGTGCTCTTCTTGGGTGATCATCACAGACTCGATTCACTTGTTGCGGCTTGCGGGGGATGCTTTCGGAAGTGTTCCAGGGCGTGCACCCCACCATCAAGATACCCCACCACCTCGTGGCC
>CALBOC010000085.1 GCA_937896705.1 uncultured Micrococcaceae bacterium
ACGATGGGCTGTTCCATGGGTTGGCCTTCTGGTAGTTGGATGGTGTCTTGCTCGTTTGGGATCACCCAGGTGCCTTCTTCGTCCGTGAATGAAGAGCGGACGTGGAGTTTAACGCCAAATCGACGGGCGTACTCGACCGCACGCAGGTGGAGGATCTTGGAACCGGAAGCGGCCAGTTCCAGCATCTCTTCGGAGGAAATCTCCTGGATCCGAGAGGCTGACGAGACCAGGCGCGGGTCGGCGGTGTAAATACCGTCGACGTCGGTATAAATTTCGCATGCATCAGCGTTCAATGCTGCAGCGAGCGCGACCGCGGTCGTATCGGAGCCGCCACGACCCATTGTGGTGATGTCTTTGGATTCGGGGGACACCCCTTGGAAACCGGCCACGATGGCGACGTTGCCGTCATCGATGGCTTCTTTGATACGGGTGGGGGAGACCCGGGTGATGCGGGCTTGGCCGTGATACGTATCGGTCATCATGCCGGCTTGCGAGCCGGTGAAGGATCGGGCTTGGGAACCATTGGCATTGACGGCCATGGCCAGCAGCGCCATGGAAATGCGCTCACCGGAGGAAAGCAGGATGTCCATTTCCCGTTTGGGAGCATCGTCGGTGACTTGCGCGGCCAGATCCAGCAGGTCATCTGTGGTGTCGCCCATGGCGGAGACCACGACAACAACTTGGTGGCCGGCCCGTTGGGTGGTGACCACACGGCGGGCGACGCGTTGGATGCCTTCGGCGTCAGCTACGGACGAACCGCCGTATTTTTGGATGATCAGGCTCATAACTACCTTTGCGGTTAGAAAATGTGACTGGGCTTAAGTGTAACGGCTGTCTTATTGCGTTTCGCCGAGTTTGCGTCGGCCTTCAAACGCCCTGCCCAGGGTGACTTCGTCGGCGTATTCCAGATCGCCACCGACCGGCAGTCCCGAGGCCAGCCGCGATAGTGTCATCCCGACCGGCGACAACATGCGGGTCAGATACGTTGCGGTCGCTTCGCCCTCGAGGTTCGGGTTGGTGGCGATGATGACTTCTTTGACCGTGTCATCCTGAAGCCGGGTGAGCAGTTCCCGGACCCGGAGTTGTTCTGGCCCGATGCCGCCGATCGGATTAATGGCTCCGCCCAGGACGTGATAGCGCCCGTTGAAGGTGCGGGTGCGTTCAATCGCGAGGACATCTTGGGATTCTTCAACCACGCACAGCAGGCCGGTGTCGCGGTTTTCGTCGCGACAGATGGCACACCGGTCGTGTTCCGAGACGTTGAAGCAGATTTCGCACAATCGGATCTTGGACTTCACGTCGGTGATCGCTGTGGCCAGGGCGACCATATCGTCTTCGGAAGCTTCAAGAATATGGAAGGCGATGCGCTGGGCAGATTTGGGACCTATGCCCGGGAGTCTGCCCAGTTCGTCGATGAGGGATTGTACTGCACCGTCGTACACGTGTTGGTGCCTTCTTTCGTTGAGTTCAGGGGGTCTTAGAGTTTGGGCGTGCCGTCCGCATTGCGTTCTTCAACCAGGCGGGCGTTGAGGACATCTTCGACGACGGCGCGACCGGCCAGACCGGATTCTTCGATGATGACGTCATCATCCGAGGCATAGTCATCGTCATCGTCGTCTGCGGCTTCGTCCTTGTGCGCGGCCGATGGGGTGTTTTGCTGGCTTGCCTGTTGACCGCCGTATTGGGCGACCATGTCGGCAAAGCGCGATCCTGCGGGTTTGGTGCCTTGCTGCTGTTGAGGCTTGCTGGTTGCCGGACCGGAGGGGATGACGTCGCTGAAACGCCGTTGGAACTCCTCGCGCAGTTCGGCTTCTGACTTGGCAAACGCCGGGGCAAACGGTTCATCTGCTGGGTCCTCGCGCGGAATGAACCCGGCATAACCGTCGGCAGCGACCGGATCTGGTGCACTAGGAATCTCCGGTGCCACAGGTGGTGCTTCCGGCTCGGGCGCCTGTGGTTCGGCCGTGGCTGAAGGTGGCTGTTGCTGCCCGGCGGCCGGAGGTCTCGACTGCTCAGGTGCGCTTGGGCCACTGGACGTTGACGGGTCAGCAGGTGGCTGGGCTTCTGGCGGCAGCGGTTGGCCACCTTGTGGTTCGCGGTACCACGGGTCTTCCGGTGGTGGCATCCACTCATCTTCTGGTGGTCCCCAGTTCGGATCGGGCTGCCCCCAGTCGGGTTCTGGTTGACCCCACGCCTGGTTGGGTTCGCCGGTGCCCCATCCCGCGACGCCGGCGGGCGGTGATTGCTGCGGTTGTTGAGGCGCGGCGGGCTGTTGTGGGGCCGGTTGCCGCTGTTGCGGTGCCGAAGGTGGCTGCTGGTTTGGTTGCCGAGACTGCTCGGACTGTTGTGGCGGTGCAGTCGGTTGCTGCGATTGAGATACTTGTGGCTCAGTCTGCGGTGAGCTGGGCGAC
>CALBOC010000086.1 GCA_937896705.1 uncultured Micrococcaceae bacterium
GGCGTGCGACGTAAAGCGCACGTCTTAGGAGTTCGTGTCGAAGCAGCGGAAGTCACTCAGCTGCGGACGCGCGGTGATCGGGTGACGGGTGTTGACCTGGCCGATGGCCGGGAGCTGAGCGCGGGATTTGTGGTCAATGCGGGCGGGACTCGTGCCCCACACATTGCAGCGCAGCTGGATATTGTGTTGCCAGTGGAACCCATGCGCCGACATGAGCACTACGCGATCGCCGATCACAGTCTGAATCATTTGCCGTTTATCAAAGATATCGCTGGGCTCGCGATCCACGCTCACGCCGGTGGGGTCTCTGTCGGGCTGGTCGATTTCAATCACCCCGGCGGCGAGGATTTCACGATCGACCCGCACTACTATGCTACGGTCGTCCAGCCTGCACTGGAACATCGGCTACCCGCCGCGGGGCGCTTTGCCGAACAGCGTACGTGGACGGGGCTATACGATCAGAACCGTTTCGACGGCAACGCCATCATTGGTAACGCGCCCGGACAGTTCGAAAACTTTTACTTCGCGGCCGGATTCTCGGGTCACGGCTTTATGCACGCATTAGGCGTGGGTCGTGGCCTAACCGAACATATTCTCACCGGTGAGTATCGGTCCATCGACCTAGAGAATTTGGGGTACCAGCGGATCCTTGACGGACGACCCTATCCAGAATTAGGGATCCGATAAAATATGCAATTTAGGCGAGCCCAACTGAGGCGAAACCCTTTCCTCGGATTCCGCATCTTTCTCATCGGGCCAAGTCATCAGGGGGTTCGTAGGAGATAGTTGGGTCGACATTCAAGGTTGATAAAAATTTGTCCAGCAAAGGCTTGACTGTGATAGGCGTCACACGCATAATGGTGTCTACGATGGAAACCATCTGGTAGATGCCGAAGATCGCGAAGATTTGCGGCGCTACCGAAGACGCAGATGTGTTGTTCCTGTGTGGTTATATGAGGCGGGAAATTCTATCCTGCAGTACCGCTGAGGTTCTGTGGTTGCGGTACCGAGGCCCGGGGGATTCTGACCCCGGGCCTTGCTCCTGCCTCAGACTCTTACTACCTCTCCGACAGCTCAGCTCTTTCTGCGCAGATCAGGCTGAGATAATGTCGCTGTTAACGTTCAGTAGTCAATCGGAGAAGGATAGGCCACCATGACGACACGTCTAGTGAAAGCAACAGTGACCACCTCAGTGCTTGCCCTGCTGACGCTCGCCGGATGCACCGCGCCAGCTGAAGACTCTGTCGATACCGGCGACGACGCTGAACAAGAGACCATGGCCCCGTCTGATGAAATCGACTCGGACACCGGTGCCACCGTTGAGCCCGGCCTGGCCAGTTGCGAATTCAACCCCGAGCCAAGCGACCAGCAAACAGACGGTCCGGCAGATTACTCCGGGGACACGTTAGAATCCGCAGAACTGCGTGAAACCGCAGACGCGTATGAAGTCACGATGACCGGCGACTTCTTCAACCCCGACGTGCTGCTTACCGATCAGGGACAGATCAGCTTCACCATCGAGCTCCAAGGTGAAGCAGTCGATGATCTCGCCGAGCTGGACACGACCTATGAAGCCGGCGAGATGACCTTTAGTGGCGTCCGTACCAACGAGGATGAGGTCGAGCAAGATACCAGCCCCGAACTTCAAGATGGCACGTTTAGTGCAACATATTCCAAAGATGCCGATGCCCTGGCTGAAGCAGACCCAGCCACATGGGTAGTACGGGTTGAATACGACGAAGGTATCCCAGATGAAGCGAATCCCGATGAGTCCACTCGCCCGGTGACTTTCAATTGTGGTGACGGCAGCCCACTCGCCTGGGAGCCATTGCAAGCCGAATAACTCGGTATTTGCATGCGTCAGCTCTAGGACTGTGAACCCTCCAGGGTGGCGCGCATCCGCGCGTCGTGGATACGATACACAACCTCGATGCCCAGGGCACCCAGTGCTGCGATCCCAACCGCCGCAACGATAATCGGAGTGGGTGGCAGCATAAACTCGTGATACCACTGCGAAATCGGGGTGACCACCACTAATACGAACACAACGTGCAAGAGCACTAGCATGCTCAGTTTTTGCCAATTCAGTGGACGAGACACCACGTTGAGCAACCACAAGCCAGTCAGGGTCAGTGTAATGAAGGTGGCCGTCTGGAGTTGCTCCATCACCAGCGGTGCGTCGGCCTCCTCCCCAGCCCAGGGTAAGACACCGCTCATGTCGTTTGCCCACACCCGGGCGTACCAGTTGATACCCCACAGCGTTGCCGCCAGCACAATGCCCGAGGGGATGGCGAACCTCAATGCTCGGGACAGAAACCCGGGGACGTAACGTCGGGCATTGGGCATGAGCGCCAGAATAAATGAGGCCAACCCGATGAATAAAAAGTCAGCGGTCGACATCTGGCGCGGCAGGGCAGGGTACTGCCACGCCA
This sequence comes from uncultured Micrococcaceae bacterium, assembly GCA_937896705.1. Lineage (GTDB taxonomy): Bacteria > Actinomycetota > Actinomycetes > Actinomycetales > Micrococcaceae > Yaniella. The sequence continues at coordinate 2,433 of CALBOC010000086.1, forward strand.
ACAGCGAGAAGAATAGCACGAACACAAAAGCGTAGGTGGTTTTTGCTAAGAACAGGTGGGCAAGACGTTCCATATTGGCAATAACCTTGCGCCCCTCGGCCAGCACATGTGGCAGGCGAGAAAATTTCGAATCAAGCAACACCATGCGTGAGACAGCTTTGGTCGCGGCAGCTGCATCCCCCATCGCGATTCCAAGGTCCGCGGTTTTCACGGCTAGAGCGTCGTTGACGCCATCCCCGGTCATCGCCACCACGCGGTTGCGGTGCTGCAGGGCTTTGACCATCAACTCTTTTTGGTCGGGTGAGACCCGACCAAAAACAGAATACTGAGTCATCACCTCAGCCATCTCGTCGATATCATCCGGTAAGTTTCGTGCGTCATAACCGGGTCCGGTGTGGTCCCACCCAATTTGGCGGGCCACCGCGGCCACGGTGTGTGGGGAATCGCCCGAAATCACTTTCAGTTCCACACCCTGCGCCTGGAAGAATTCCAGCGTTTCTCGCGCATCATCTCGGACTTTTTCATCAAAGGTCAACACCGCGGCGGGGGAGAGGTTCTCCGGAAGTTCCGGGAACTCCCCAAACCACGGATGATCCTCAAACGCTGTGGTGGACGGTGTGGTGGAATGCGCCAGCATCATGGTGCGCTTGCCAGTGGCGGCTAGTTTGCGAGTGCGCTCGTGGTAGGCACGTTTCGTCGAAGCATCAACCTGCAGTGCATCAATTAACGCATCGGGAGCGCCGAGGACCCAGGCACCAGCGGCAGCGTCGGTATCGCCGGGGTACCCAAAAGCAAATGCTGACCAGCGTCGCTCTGAAGCAAACGCGATAGCATCCGTCTGTGGCAGCTCCGGTGTTTTGGGGAAGGGCTCGCGCAGCGCGGCCGCGGTAATATTTGCGTTGGGATCAGCACCAATGTGACCCAGCACAAGCCGCCAGCCACGATCCGTCTCAGCCAACTGGGTGGCCGACGAAAACTGCATGATGCCCTCGGTCAGGGTGCCGGTCTTATCCAGACACACCGTATCGACGCGTGCCAGAATTTCAACGGCGGGTTGTTCTTGAATCAACACCTTTTTACTGCTCAAATTCAGGGCAGCCACCGCAAATGAAATAGTCGTCATCAAGGCAAGACCCTGCGGGATCATCGTGGTAATCCCGGCGATGGTCGCTACCAGGGCCGAATCCAGATTGCCATCGGTCATCACCTGCTGCCAGCCACCCAGCGCTTTGATCTGGCCCCACGAAACCACAGCGATCAACGGAATCAGCGCAACGGTAATCCAGCCGGCGACCTTATCCAGGGCGGTGCGGAGTTCGGAATGAGCTTTGGTGAATTGTCGAGCGCGGGTGGTCAGTTGTGCCGCATGAGAATCCTGGCCCACCCCGGTGATCCGGAAATACGCATTGCCGGCCACAACCGAAGTGCCTGACAGTACAGTCGCCCCGACGGGTTTATACACCGCGTCCGCTTCGCCGGTAATCAAGGATTCATCGACATCAAGACTCTCAGAAGCCAGGACCAGACCATCGGCGGGGACCTGATCGCCAGCACGCAAAAAGACCACATCGTCAAGCACCGCGTCGGCGATGTTGATCTCCACGTTTTCGCCGTTGCGTCGGACGACGATGCCGTCCTGGTGCAATAGCGCAATACGATCAAGTTTGAGCTTGGCCGAATACTCTTGGACCACCCCGATGACCACATTGGTGACCGCCGCGATGGCAAAGAGCAGATCCAACCAGCGGCCTAAGGCTACGATCCCGAGCGCACACAGAAAGATCACCAGATTGAACAAGGTGAAAACGTGCGCTCGCAGAATAGCGACCAGTGAACGTGAGGTGTCATCGGGTTGGATGTTATTCAACTTCAGGTCGGTGCGCTGGGCGACCTGTTCATCCGAGAGTCCGTAGTGCAGCAAGTGGTCGTCATCAATGACCCCCGGGTCAGTCACGCCGCGGGCTTGCAATAATCCTTGGCGATGTTCGGCCGTGATGTCTACCTGGGAGATCCCACGGCCAGACGCTGCCGCATTATCGTGCAGCGGGGTGGACTCGGACACTGCCTACCTCATCAATACGGTTTCAACTAGGACTATTCTAACGAGACGCAAGTACACCAGAACCATCCCAGTGGTGAGTTATTGCTGTACAGCACAACTGGTGGGATGCATGCAGCATCCCACCAGTTCAGTGTTGGTTTCTAGTTTCCGAAGCGGCGTGGCAGCGCCGTGGCCCAGCCGTCGCGTAGTTCATCAATGGTCGCGGTGAACAGGTCCTGGATCTCCAGGGCCGCAGAGTCAGCATCGACCACACCGATGCGCAAGGATGGGTAGCCGCGGGATTCGGTAATCCCGCGGAAACGCACTTCTTCGGATAGCGGCACGGCCACCAGGGCGCGGCCTTGCGATTCGGAGAACAAGGCGGTGAAGGCGTCGATGCCGTCACGTTCGGTGATGTAGTTGAGGTTAATGCGCATGCCCACCCCGGCGGTGAGCACCATATCGGCTAGGGCCCCGGCCAGGCCACCATCGGAGAGATCGTGGGCCGCGTCGAGCATGTGGGTGCGTGAGGCATTGGACAGCAGTCCGGCTAGTTGCCGTTCTTTGGCTAAATCAACCTTCGGCGGCACACCACCCAAGTGACCACGCAGGTGGGCGAACTGTGAGCCGTCCAGCTCATCGAAGGTCTCGCCCAGCAGGTAGATCGCTGACCCGTCGAAGGCTGGGTGCAGCCACGAGGGGACCGCGGTGGCGACATCATCGTAGCGGCCCAGGGTGACAATCATCGGGGTCGGGTGGATCGGGGTATCAACCGTCTGGTTGTACAGCGAGACGTTGCCCCCGGTGACCGGGATCCCCAGTTCCATGCAGGCGTCGGCGATCCCGCGGGTAGATTCGGCGAACTGCCACATCACACCCGGGTCTTCGGGGGACCCGAAGTTCAGCCCGTCAGAGATACCCATCGGAGTGGCCCCCGAGCTGGCCACGTTGCGGTAGGACTCGGCCACGGCCAGTTGCGAACCCTGATAAGGATCCAGGTAGACGTAGCGCGAGTTGCAATCGATGGCTAAGCCAAAGCCCATGCCGGTTTCTTCATCGACCCGGACCACGCCCGCGTCATTGGGTGCGGCCTGGCGGGTGTTGCCACCCACCGAGGTGTCGGTCTGAGAGGTGATCCAGGAGCGGTCGGCCATGTTGGCGGAGCTCATCAGTTCGATGACCGCGGCCTTGAGATCTTCGCCGGTCTGCGGCAGGCCAGCTGCCGCAGCCGAGGCGCGGAATGTGTCGGCTTGGACGGTGTCTTGCCATTCTGGGCGCGCATATGGTCGATCGTAGACCGGCCCACCATCAGCCACGGTGGTCGGGTCCACATCCACAATGCGTTCCCCGTTCCAGTCGATGGTTAGGCGACCGGAGTCGTTGACCTCACCGAGCCAAGAGTATTCGACCCCGTATTTGGCCATGATCTCTTCGAACGCGGCCGCGTTATCCGGGGTGACCACGGCCATCATGCGTTCCTGGGATTCCGACATCAAAATGTCCCCGGCGGTCAGGCCCTCATCGCGCAGTAAAACGTGAGTCAGTTCGATGTGCATGCCCCCGTCACCGCCGGCGGCCAGCTCACTGGTCGCACAGGCAATCCCGGCGGCACCCAAGTCCTGGATCCCTTCGACCAACGATTTGCCAAACAGTTCCAGGGTGGCTTCGATGATCACGTTTTCTTGCAGCGGGTCCCCGGCTTGGACCACCGGGGTGTTGGCCGCACCCTCATCATCAAAGGCCGCAGAACTCATCGCCGCGCCACCGATGCCATCGCCACCGGTGCGAGCACCAAATAACACGATCCGGTTGCCGGTTCCCGAGGCCTGTGCCAAGCGCAGGTCCTCGTGGCGTAATACACCCACGGCACCGGCATTGACCAGCGGGTTGCCCTGGAACACCGCATCAAAGGCGATCTCTCCGGCAATATTGGGCACCCCTAGGATGTTGCCGTAGTGTCCGACACCGGCCACCGCACCTTTGACAATGCGCGCGGTGTCTTCGTGGTCTTCGTGGCCGACCCGCAGCGAGTCGAGGACCGCGACCGGGCGAGCGCCCATCGAGATGATGTCGCGCACCACGCCACCGATCCCGGTGGCCGCACCCTGGAAGGGTTCCAAGAAAGAGGGCGAGTTGTGGGATTCGACCTTAAAGGTCACGGCCCAACCGTCACCCAGATCCACCACGCCGGCATTTTCTCCCAGCCCCACCAACATGTTGCGCTGCATCTCGTCGGTGGTTTTTTCACCGAACTGGCGCAGGTGGACTTTTGAGGATTTATAGGAGGTGTGTTCCGACCACATGGACGAATACATCGCCAGTTCCGCTTCGGTTGGACGGCGCCCCAGAATATCGCGGATGCGCTGGTATTCCTCCGCGTTCAGGCCCAACGCGGCCCAAGCCTGCTCTGTCTCGGGGGTCTGGTCGGCGTGGGCGACCGTATCTAGTTGTTCTTTACGCACCGACAACTCCTTCATCGTTGATCGCACCGGCAGCACGCACAACTGAGACAAATAATCCTTGACCATCCACGCCCATACCGGGGCCGTCTGGATGGTCTGTGCCAAAACCTTCTTCAATGGCATACTCTGGGCTGGCCATCAGCCCCAAGACCAGGCCGTCAGCTGAGCTGAGCGCCGCAATATCCGAACCGGTTGCAGAATCTTTCGCGCGGATGAGCACATTGCCTTCTGCTTCGAGTGCTTCTAGCTCTTGTGGTGTTGCGGTGTACTGGGCGTAGGCACCTTTTTGAACCAGGCGAACCTGTTGGCCCAGTTCATAGGCGTTGGTCATGGCCGAGCGGTTATCGGCAATAATGCAATCGACTTCGGTGTGGTGGTACCCGGGGGTGGAGTTCGCGATGAAACCGCCCGGCAGCAGACCGGCCTCCGTGAGCACTTGGAAGCCATTGCCCAACCCGATGAGGGTAATTTCGTCGGCTTCCACGGCTTCGGCTAAGACGCGCATGATCGGTTGGGTCGCTGCCAGAGCACCGGCCCGGAGATAATCACCGTAGGAAAACCCGCCCGGCAGAATGACCACAGAAATGTCGGCGAGGTCCGGGGCGACCGTGGTCTTTGGGTGCAAGGGGACCGGTGTGCCACCAGCCAGCTCGACGGCTCGAATCACCGAGGCCGCGTCGGTTGCCGCGTCAAACATCACGACGCCAATGTTGGGTTCGCTCATTTAGCCACCTCAACGTTGGCGATGTATTCGGTCGACGGATTAGCAAATAATTCTGCTGCCAAGGTCCTGGCACGATCCAAGACGTCGTCGGTGACTTCACCCTCGACGGTCAGTTCAAAGCGCTTGCCTTGTCGGACGGCGGAAAACTCGCGAAACCCGAGCTCGGGCAGCCGAGCATCGATGGCTTTGCCTTGCGGGTCAAGCACTTCTGGTTTCGGCATGACTTCGACGACGATTGTGGGCATGATTGCTCCTGATCTGGGATCTACCAATTGGCATCCTTGATTTTATCGAACATAGTGGTGCATCTACTGAATAGGTCGAAGCCGGCTTTTCGATATGGACCGGCTACGTGTGCGGCACTTGTGTGAGGCAGACTAGTCGAAACCGGCAAGCCAATCGGCCACCCCGGTGGCGTCTAACGAAGCCACGACAGACGGTAACAGCTCGGGTTTGGTGGAGGCGTCCGGGGCGGGGATGGACTCTAAAACCTTGACGAGTTCGTGCCAGTCGATGTCGTTGTCTAAAAACCACGGTTTAGCAAATCCCAGATTGGGCGACATTGTGATCCACCCGGGCCCGGCGATGCCCTCTGATTCGTTAATAATGAATCGGAAGGCCCCCGGGTCGTCTTCGGTTGCCGGCTGAACCAGGATGGGTGCTGGACGGCGCAGGTGCAGGCTGTACCACAGTTGTGAATCCGGACGTTTCGCAGCTTCGCGGGTGTCACCGTTGGCGGACTGCAGATACCGCAGCAACGCCGGATCTTTGTCTTCTAAGATGTACTCATCGGAGTGGGCGGTGAGGATGACTTTTCGATCCTCGCCCACCGGATACCCCCACTGATCGGCCTCGATGATCTTGGTGGTGACTTCCGCAGGCGGGGGCAGCATCGGATGCATGTGGAAAGGTTGGATTCCGAACGCCCAGGCACGGGTTTCGGACTCAATGAAGAAGTCTCCGCCGGGTACCTCCCACCCGCGTCGGATGAAGAAAAAGTCTTCCAGCGTCGGTCGCTTGGTCAGCGTCGGATCACTGTGGTGCCAAAATTCGGTCCAATCCGTGCTCGAGGCCAGCTCCTCGTAGGTGACGGTGGTGCTGGTGTCGGCACCAAAGATTTCCTCACCGGTTGTGAGTTCGACTGTATCGGTTGGTTTGGCGGTCTCGTTGGTGAACACCACGACCGACCAATCGAGGATATCTTCGCGGTTGCCGCTGAAACCCAGGGCGCCGCTTTCAAAATTATGGATGCGCTGCAACCGGACCTTGGTCGCCAGGTAGGTGCGGGTTGCTTGCCCTGCGCTGTGATGCAAAAATTTCGTGGGCAACACCCAGGCAGACACCGCACCGTCGGCTAGGAACTGGTGGGTGGCCAGGACAAAGTGGTTATACAGGTCCGTTAGGCCGGTAGGACGAATACCGGTTGCGGCTTCTGCGGCATCGGCAGCGCGAATTTTGACGTCTGAGGATAGTCGGTGATGTTGGGTCACCGGAGGACGAGACAACACCATCGTGGCCGTGGGCGCCTCAGAGGTGCCCAGGGTTAGGAAATCTAGTTCGTGGACTGTCAGCCCGGCGGGGGCCCAGAGGTCGTGGGCCAGCACGGCGAATTGTTCTTCACGTTCGACCCCGTGGGCTGCGACAATTTCAAGACTGTCACCCCGGTTATCGACCTCGTGCAGCAGGGTCGAAAAGAAAATTCCGGTGCCAAGACAAGGTTCAAAAAATCGCACTTGTGAGCCGGGGTGATATCGCAGTGCCAGGCCGGTGATGTCACTGGCGATTGGAAACGGGGTCGCGCCGTGTGGGCCGGGATTCTGGTGCTCCTCCGAGCGGAGTTTTTCGAGGAAGGTTTGCCCTGTTTGGCGAACGGTTTCGGTACCGGTTACATCGAAATCTGAGCCCAACATCCTGCCTCCTTCCCGCCACCGACGGCATCAGCGCCGTTACGAGTCCACACTAATGTGTTTACCCGTCTGACAAGCCGATGTTTGCGTTTGTGTAGCACAAAACAAGGCCACCGCAGAAATCGAAGTGATCTCTGCGGTGGCAAGTGGCCGTGTGGCTTGACGAAGGGGAGCGGGTTAGCGTCCCGTGCCGCCGTGGACGGTGGCTTCTTCTTCGGCGTCGAGGCCGAAGGCGCTGTGAATTTCTTTGACGGCAGCCTGCAGTTTGTCTTCGGCAGTGACCACCGAGATCCGAATTTCTGAGGTGGAGATCAGATCGATGTTGGCTCCGGCGCGATGCAGGGCATCGAAGAAGGTCGCGGACACCCCGGGGTTGGAACGCATCCCGGCCCCGATGAGCGAGAT